>NZ_WAIE01000002.1:300000-436221 GCF_008830225.1 Pseudodesulfovibrio senegalensis | reverse complement strand
GCCGTCCTGCCCGTCCGGGCAGCCGCCCCGCCGGAGGACGCCCCGCCGGCGCACGCCCGGCGCGCCCGGGGGCGCGCCCTGACGCAACGCCGGCAGCACCGCAACCGGATGGACGCAGCCGCAAGAAGCGTAAGAAAGATCGCCGCGTCGTGGAGTTTTCCCATGACGGACCGCGCAGCAACGAGCGCGCATTCGAACAGGATGGACGCGGTAGGAAACGCAAGAAAGGCGGCCGCAGGCAGCGTGGCCAGCAGGTCAAGCCCGAGGCAACCGTCCAGCCGATGAAGGCTGCGAAGCGTAAAATCAGAATCGACGAAGCCATTCGCCTGTCCGACATGGCCCACCAGATGGGCACCAAGGCGCAGGACCTGATCAAGGTGCTGTTCGGCATGGGCGTCATGGCTACCATAAACCAGTCACTTGACATGGACACCGCCACCCTCGTGGCCTCGGAGTTCGGTTACGAAATCGAAAACGTGTCCTTTGACGAACAGGAATTCCTGGTGCCGGTCGAGGCGGACAAGCCCGGAGAACTCAAGCCACGTCCGCCCGTCGTGACCATCATGGGTCACGTCGACCACGGTAAGACATCTCTGCTCGATGCCATCCGCACCACCAACGTGACGGACGGTGAAGCAGGCGGTATCACGCAGCACATCGGTGCATACCATGTGGCCACAAATCGCGGCGAAATCGTATTCCTCGACACGCCCGGCCACGAAGCGTTCACCACCATGCGTATGCGTGGCGCACAGGTCACGGACATCGTCATCCTTGTGGTGGCGGCCGATGACGGCGTCATGGACCAGACTCGTGAGGCCATCGCCCACTCCAAGGCTGCGGGCGTGCCCATCGTGGTTGCCGTGAACAAGATGGACAAGGAAGGCGCCAACCCGGACAACGTCAAGCGCGAACTGGCCGAACTGGACCTCATTCCCGAGGACTGGGGCGGAGAAACCATCTACGCCCACGTGTCCGCAAAGCAACGCTCAGGCATCGACGAACTGCTCGAAATGGTGCTGCTGCAGGCCGAGGTGCTTGAACTCAAGGCCAACCCGGACAAGCCCGCCCGCGGCAACATTGTCGAGGCGAAGCTGGACAAGGGTCGCGGCCCGGTGGGCACCATGCTCATTTCGGAAGGCACCATCACCCAGGGCGACTCCTTTGTCTGCGGTGTTTTCCACGGCAAGGTTCGCGCCATGTTCAACGACCAAGGCAAGAAAATCAAAACGGCCGGTCCGGCCATGCCCGTGGAAATCCAGGGTTTTGACGGCATCCCCGAAGCCGGCGACGAGTTGGTGGTGGTCAACGACGAAAAGGTCGCCCGCCGCATCGCCCAGAGCCGCATGCAGAAGCAGCGCGAAAAGGAACTGGCCGGCAAGTCCAAGGTCACGCTGGAATCCTTCCTTGCTTCCCGTCCGGATGAAGAGGCCCAGACCCTGAACCTGATCCTCAAGGCGGACGTGCAGGGCTCGCTGGAAGCCGTAACCGAAGCGCTCAACAAGCTGAGCACCGACGAAGTCAAAATCGACGTGGTGCACGGCGGCGCCGGGGCCATCACAGAATCCGACATCCTGCTGGCCGGAGCATCGCAGGCCATCATCATCGGCTTCAACGTGCGCCCGAACCTCAAGGTCAAGGAAATCGCCGAGCAGGAGAACGTGGAAATCCGTTTCTACGACATCATCTACAAGCTGGTGAACGAGGTGAAGGATGCCATGAGCGGCATGCTCACCCCGGACATTGAGGAAGTCTACCTCGGCCAGGCTGAAGTGCGCGACACCTTCAGCGTGCCCAAGGTTGGTACGGTCGCGGGTTGCGCGGTGCTGGACGGCAAGATCATCCGCAACGCCAAGGTTCGCCTGCTGCGCGGCGGCGTTGTCACCTACACCGGTGCGCTGGCTTCCCTCAAGCGCTTCAAGGACGATGTCAAGGAAGTGGCCAAGGGCTTTGAATGCGGCATGGGCCTCGAGAGGTTCAACGACGTCAAGGTCGGCGACATCATCGAAGCCTTCGAGGAACGTGAAGTGGCTCGTACCATCGACTAGTCGGAAACAATCGAAAACAGGCGGGCGGTTCGGCATTTCCGGGCCGCCCGCATTTTGCTATAATGATAATAGGCGTCCTGACACTCGATTTCCGCCTGCACGGCAACGACTCGCTGAAAGGCAAACGCAAGGTTGCGTTGAGCCTCAAGCAGAAGGTGCGCAACAAATTCAATGTGGCCGTAAGCGAAATCGAAGCTCAGGACGTGCACCAGCGGCTCGTGCTTGCCGTGGTCACCGTGGCCAACCAGACAGCAAAGGTCGAATCCCGGCTGGCCAAGGTGCTTTCCATGGTGGAGGCCATCTCCCCGGCCGAGCTCGTGCATTGCGAAACGGAAATTTTCAGCGACTGAGGAACATTTCATGAAAATATCAGGACACAGACGCGCCGCCCGCATGGGCGACCTCATCCTTCGGGAGTTGAGCACGATGCTGCTCAATGAAGTCCGCGACCCCAGGCTGTCCATGGTCACGCTTTCGGGCGTGCGCATGAACACCAACCTGCGCATTGCCGAAATATTCTATTCGGTGGGTAGCGGCGTGACAAAAGAGGACGCCGCCCAGGCACTGGTCAAGGCCACCGGTTTTTTGCGCACGCAGCTGGGAAAACGGATCAAAGTGAAGTTCGTACCGGAACTGCGCTTTGTCTTTGACGACTTTCTCGAGGACATGGTCTATGACAAGCCCGCTCGAATCGATAGCGACGACGATTAGGGAAAACGACGACTTTCTGGTCGTTTCCCACGTCAACCCGGACGGCGACGCCATCGGGTCCGTTGTTGCGCTTGGTCACATGCTTGCAGCCATGGGCAAGAACTTCACCCTGTACAACGCCTCGGGCATGCCCAAAAAGAACGACTGGCTCACCCTGCCCGCCGTTATTGAAAAAGACCTGC
This sequence comes from Pseudodesulfovibrio senegalensis, assembly GCF_008830225.1. Lineage (NCBI taxonomy): Bacteria > Pseudomonadati > Thermodesulfobacteriota > Desulfovibrionia > Desulfovibrionales > Desulfovibrionaceae > Pseudodesulfovibrio > Pseudodesulfovibrio senegalensis. The sequence continues at coordinate 433,280 of NZ_WAIE01000002.1, read as the reverse complement.
CCGATACCCTGCCCGCATGGACCATCGTCATGGACTGCGGCAGCCCGGAACGCATGGGGGAAGGTTTGTATGGGCGGCTCGACGAGACGCGGGTCGTCAACATCGACCACCACCTCGGCAACCCGAATTTCGGGGAACTGAACTGGGTGGACGTGAAACAACCCGCGGTGGGCTGCATGATGGCCCTGCTGGCGGACAAACTCCAACAACCCCTGACCGGTCCACTTGCCGAAGCCGTCTATCTGGCTGTGGCAACGGACACGGGCTTCTTCACCTATGGCTCCACCACGCCGGAATGCCTTGAACTGGCCGCGACTATGCTCAGAAACGGGCTGGACATGGCCGGAATCAATACGCTCATCACCAAACAGTGGTCCCTGAACCGCCTGCGCCTGTGGACCGAAGTGGTGGGCAGCGTTGAACTGTTCGAAAACCAGACCGTGGCCGTGGTCATTGCCACCAATGACATGTTCCAACGTACTGGAACCGGACCGGGCGCAACCGAAAACGTCATCAATTTCATTCGCCGTCTCAAGACGGTGCGGGTCTCGGCCATCCTGCGGGAAGAAGACACCGAGACCTTCAAGTTCAGCCTGCGTTCCAACGGCGACGACAACGTACAGGCCGTGGCGGCCTCATTCGGCGGTGGCGGACACAAGAACGCGGCCGGCGGCACTGTCCACGGCACGCTGGAACAGGCCCGAAAGGCGTTGGTTGAACGCATTGCCCAAATGGTGGAGTTGCACTGATGGCACGCAGACGCAAACAAAAGCGCAGCAAGGAACAGCTGGACGGGGTACTGGTGCTGAACAAACCTTCCGGCCCGACGTCAACGGACTGCCTCAACGACATCAAACACCAGCTCAAGCAATACAAGATCGGCCATGCCGGCACACTGGACCCGCTGGCGCAAGGTGTGTTGCTGGTACTGCTCGGGCAGGCAACGAAACTGGCCCCGTACCTGACCAGCAAGGAAAAAATATATACCGGCACGTTTCGGGTTGGTTTCACTACGGATACCTATGATATTCAAGGAGAAACAACCTCTGAAACGCCATTTTCGGGCTCGGCCGACGACATCCGGCGCGAAATTGTTGCCTGGAAAGAGTTGACAGAACAGGAAGTTCCGGCCTATTCGGCGGCCAAGCATAATGGGAAAGCCTTGTATGCTCTTGCCCGCGAGGGCAAGGAAACGCCGGTCAAGATAAAGGCCGTTGCTATTTCTCATGCCGAAGCGCTGGAGGTAAATCCTCCGGACGCGGAATTCAAGGTTGGGTGCTCGGCTGGCACCTACGTACGCTCCCTGGTCCACAGCTTGGGGATGCGGCTTGAATGCGGCGCAGTCCTTACCAGCCTCAACCGCGAGGCAAGCGTGCCCTTCACCCTGGATCAGGCATACGACCTGAATCAGGTGCTTGAAGAGCCCGAGAAGCTTCCGCAGCGGGTCATCCCCATTGCGGACGCCCTGCCCCACTGGGCACGGTTCACGATCACCGAAGAGTTGACGAAACTCGTCAAGAACGGTGCGTGGCTCCCGGTGAATGCTAACCCCGGAGAAGTGCTCTGGGGCAAGCCGGGCGACCGGGCCATGCTTCTGGACCCCGAAGGATCGGTTCTGGCCTTGGTGGAAGCCAAGCCCCAGGGCGACCAGCTCAAATGGTCCATACTTCGCGGATTGTGGCAACAAGGATAGAGCGCCCCGCGTGCGGGAACTCCGGCTTCGATATACACGAACACTGTAACAGGAGGATAACGCTGTGGTTATGGACGCTGAAGCCAAAGAAAAGGTCATCGCCGAGTACAAGACACACGAAGGCGACACGGGTTCCCCCGAGGTTCAGGTTGCACTGCTCACCGAGCGCATCAAGTACCTTGCGGACCACTTCAAGACCCACAAGAAAGATCACCACTCTCGCACTGGCCTGCTGAAAATGGTCGGCCAGCGCAGAAAGCTCCTCAATTACCTGAAGGGCAAAGACATCCAGCGCTACCGCGACCTGATCGCACGCCTGGGTCTGCGCAAATAGTTTCGAGATCGAGATCAACGGGGGAGGCCGGGCCTCCCCCGTCTGCATATGAATAACGGCCAAAGCCTTGCAGGCTTGACCCCGATGAAATCTTAGTTGGCTGCGGAAGGCATTTTTGAACACGATCAAAAGTTCCTCCCCAAGCCGGCTAAAGGCCGGGGATCCCGCAAGGCCGAGGCATAAAAGACTTGCGAGGAGAGTACATGCTCAAACCGTTTGACAAGACAAGCCTGACCACCACGGTCGGCAACATCGACATTACCATTGAAAGCGGACGCATGGCCAACCAGGCCAGCGGCGCGGTCTGGATCCAATCCGGCGGCACCGTCGTGCTGGTCACGGCCACCACCCAGCCGTTGGAAATTGACCGCGGCTTCTTCCCCCTGACCTGCAACTATCAGGAAATGGCCTATGCGGCCGGTCGCATCCCCGGCGGTTACTTCCGCCGCGAAGTGGGCCGTCCGTCCGAACGCGAAACCCTGGTTTCCCGTCTCATCGACCGCCCCATCCGCCCCCTGTTTACCAAGGGATTTGCCGACGAGGTTCAGGTCATCGCCACGGTCCTGTCCGCAGACAAGAACGTGAACCCGGACGTGCTGGCACTGACCGGCGCCTCCGCTGCGCTGCACATCTCCAAAATGCCCTTTGAAGGTCCCATCGCCGGTGCCCGCGTGGGTTATGTGAACAAGGAATTCGTTCTCTACCCCACCTATCAGGGAATTGCCGATTCCAGCGCCCTGAACCTGGTATTCGCGGCTTCCCGCGACGCCGTGGTCATGGTTGAAGGCGGCGGTGATTTCGTATCCGAAGATCTGGTTGCCGACGCTCTGGAATGGGGACACGAACAAATCCAGCCCCTTTTCGCCATGCAGGATGAACTGCGTGAAAAATGCGGCGTTGCCAAAATGGAAGTGCAGGCCCCCGAAGAAGACGAAGAATTGTCTTCCTACGTGGCAGAAATCATCACTGACGACCTCAAAACCGCGCTGACCACGGCCGAAAAAATGGCCCGCAAAGACGCCAAATCCGCAGCCAAGGCCAAGGCCAAGGAAGCTGTCAGCGAAAAATTCCCGGACGACGAGGCCAAGGCCAAGCAGGTCGGCGACATCGTCGGCAAGCTGGAAAAGAAGATCGTGCGTGCACGCATCAAGGAAGAAGGCCTGCGCATCGACGGACGCGACACTACCACGGTTCGTCCCCTGTCCGTTGAAACCGGCCTGCTGCCCATGACCCACGGTTCCGCCCTGTTCCGCCGCGGCGAAACATCGGCACTGGCCGTTGCCACCCTGGGCTCCAGCCGGGACGAACAGCGCTTCGAGACCCTGATCGGCGACGACACCAAGCGCTTCATGCTGCACTACAACTTCCCGCCGTACTGCGTGGGCGAAGCCCGCATGCTGCGCGGCCCCAGCCGTCGCGAAATCGGTCACGGCGCACTTGCCGAGCGCGCCATCAGCCCGGTGCTGCCGGATGCCGAGAGCTTCCCGTTCACCATGCGCGTGGTTTCCGAAATCATGGAATCCAACGGCTCCTCCTCCATGGCCACCGTGTGCGGTTCCTCCATGGCGCTGATGGACGCGGGCATTCCCATTGCCGCCCCGGTTGCGGGCATTGCCATGGGCCTGTGCAAAGAAGATGACGAATACTTCGTGCTCACCGACATCCTCGGCGACGAGGACGCATTGGGCGACATGGACTTCAAGGTGGCCGGTACCCGCGAGGGCATCACCGCCATCCAGATGGATATCAAGATCAAGGGCATTCCTTCCGACGTTCTGCGCCGCGCGCTGAACCAGGCCAAGGACGCCCGCCTGCACATCCTCGAACACATGGAAGAAGAACTCGCGGCACCGCGCCCCGAACTCTCCGAAATGGCTCCGCAGATGTGCGAACTGTTCGTGGACCCGGACAAGATCCGGACCATCATCGGCCCGGGTGGCAAGAACATCAAGGCCATCACCGCGGAAACGCAGGCCGACATCGACATCGAGGACTCCGGCCGCATCATGGTATTTGCGCCGACCCTCAAGGCCATGGAACTGGCCAAGGAACGCGTACTCTACTACGACCAGAAGCCGGAAATCGGCAAAAACTACGTCGGCGTTGTGCGCAAGATCCTTGAAGTGGGCGCGCTGGTGGAGATCCTGCCCGGCTGCGAAGGCATGCTGCACATCTCCCAGATGGACTTCGAACGCATCGAGAAAGTGGACGACCTGCTCAAGCTGGGACAGGAAGTCTCGGTCAAGTGCGTTGATCTGGAACCGGGCGGACGCATCCGCCTGTCCCGCAAGGCATGGCTCATGGAGCAGGCCGGTCAGGAAGTGAATCTGGAAGACTTCAAACGCCCTGCCCCGCGTGGCGGCGACCGCCGAGGCGGCGGACGCAACGATCGTCGCGGCGGAGGTCGCGGTGGACGCCGCTAGGCATCCGTTCCGCTAACAAAACATCAAGACGGCCGTCTCTTCTGAGGCGGCCGTCTTTTCATGCATTGCCAAAGAAAATATTGAGGCATATGCTCATGCCCATGGAAAATTCAGTCATCATCTACGGAAGAGACAATTGTCCACATACCAAACGCGCGCGGGACGCCTATCCCGACGCGATCTTTCACGACGTCAAGGCCGATCCGTCCAAACTGGAGGAAATGCTCAAGCTTTCCGAAGGGGTGGAAAAAATTCCGGTGTTGGTCATCAACGGCAAGGCCGAGGTAGGCTTCAAACGAGGCTGTTGACACGTATAGCGTTCCGACAGGTTGTCGGAAATCACTCAGGCTTCTGCATGTACCACTTTTCCTCCACCGTGGAATACGCAACCCCACAGGCTTCGGAAAACTCGCCCACGGCCCGCACCACCCCCGGCCAGGTGTCCGAATAGTCATCCCCGAACAGCACGCCGCCGGGCCGCACGAATTCCCAGTACGCGGCAATATCCTTGCGCGCGCCCTCATACTCGTGGCTGGCGTCGATATAAATCATATCCGCCTGAACCTTGTGGCAGGCCAACAGCTTGCAGGCATTGGCACTGTCCAACGGCAACGGCGTGATCACCTGTTCCAGTCCGGACTTGAGTACGTTGGCCAGAAACTGTTCATACAGCCTTGGCCGTCCATGATGGAAACCCAGCGGGGACTCGCCGGGTTCGGCATACCAATTCTCCCATGATCCCAAAAACGTGTCGATGCACACGATCTCGGTATCAAGGTCCATATCACGAGCCATCCTGCCCATATTCACGGCGGAACGCCCCTTCCATGTGCCCACCTCGATAATCAGGCCGGGCTGCATGCGTTTCATGAGCAGTGCGAACAGCGGATTCTCCGCTCCCCAGCCCTGCAGATCGAGCGCATAATGGTCCGGATCCAGACCGTCATACGGACTGACCGCGTACAGCTTGTCAAAAAGCCTGCCGGATTGTGTTGCAGCATGGGTATGGTCCATCAGCTCACCAGAACCCCGGCATAGCCAACCACCTGTTCATAATCGCCGCTGGCCTCACCCGAGGTGGCGTATGCCGCCAGCCGGGCCTTGGTGGCGCCCATTTCACGGGCCGCATGCAGGGCCAGGGTCATGGGCAGCACCCCGCACATGCTGATGTGATGCTCGCGCACGGCAGAATACAGGCCGCCCGGGTCCAGATGCAGTACAGGCTCAAGGGCCATGGCATCCAGTTCGCGCGCCTGCTCGTGGGAAACATAATGACTCATGTCCGAGCTGACCACCATGGATACCGGACTCTCATGGTCGGCAAGGGTCCGCCCCAAAGCCGTACCCACGGATTGAAGCACGGCCGGGTCCGGCTCGGCAACCGCAATGGGGACCACGCGCACCTTGGGCTGCAGCTGCCGCAAAAACGGCAGCACCACTTCCAGCGAATGCTCACGCACATGGGCGTCGCGATCAGCAGTCAGTTGGGGAATTTCCCGCAGCAGAATATCGGCGAGCCCGTCATCAACGGGCACCTCCGCGCCGGGCAGCTCCCATGCGCCGTCGGGCCACAGGGAAAGAGACGCACCCAATCCGGTATGGTTGGGGCCGAGCAATACGATTGTGGAATGCAGGTCGGCCTCGGCAAGGGTCCTGCCGCACACCGGCCCGGAAAAAACATAGCCAGCATGCGGCACCATGGCCAGCACGGTGGGACGTTTTTCACGGGATTCCGCCACAAGGCACTGGTCCACGGCATGATCGAGTTCAGCGGCTGTACCGGGGTAAAACTGCCCGGCAACGACAGCAGGCCTGTTCATGAGGGAACCTCCCAAAAGCTATTGTGGTGCGGGACTGTATTCGCGGGCCTGATTCTCCACGGCGTAATTGTCGAGGGCGGCCTGTGCCAGCGAGGATTGCAGGGAATCAGGACGTTTGTCGATGATGTCCTGCAAAAGCTTCTTCCATTCCTCAATAGCCCCGGCCTTCTTGTAGATTCGGGCAAGCTTGAAACGTGTGGGCGCCCATTCCGGGTTTTCCGGAGTAATGTACCTATCATACTCACGCGCCCACTTGAGGGCTTCTTCATACCGTCCCGAACGCTCGGTGGCGTATATGGACATGAGCACCGCGTCCTTGACCTTTTCCGGGTCGCCGTCAGTCTGCAAAAGCAGGGTCAGGGCCTCCTGCGCATAGGCGAATACCCGTTTAAGGTCCTGACGCTTCATGGCGTCCTTGGCCATGTAGTACATGGCGTAACCACGGAACGCCGGGTCCACCTCGGGATTCATGCCCAGTTCCGCCCACAGCGGCAAAGCCTCTTTTGCCTCGCCCATGTTCTGCAGGGCCATGGCGCGGGCATATTTCAGCTGGCGCATCTGGCGCGGCTCCAGCTTCCATTTTTGCGTGGCATGGTCCACCAGCTTGTTCATGCTGTCCCAGGCGTACTGGTCCAGATAAATGCCCACGGCCAGATCAATGGCCTTGCTGGAAATGTCGGGGATCTGGGTATCGCCCAGATACGGCTTGATGATTTCCAGCGCCTGATCGGGCTGGCCCATCTTCCAATAGCTGGTAGCCACCATGAGCCTGGTATTGTCGTCCACCTTGGTGTCACCCTTGCCGATAAAGTCGTAGCTCTCCCAGTAACGCAGCACACGCTTGTAGTTGCCTTCTTCCACCAATTGGGGAACAGCCAACGCAAAGACCTTGTCTCCAAGCGCGCGCGCCCGGTCCTTGAGGTCGCTGCCCGGGAACTTGTCGATGAAATCCTGCGAGGCGCCGAGCGCGTCCGCGTATTTCTTGTGGAAGGCGTACCACATGGCCAGCTTGAGTTGCGCCACCGGGGCCAGAGGACTGTCCGGATATTTTTCCACAATGTCTTCATACACATTCACCGGACGCAGGGTGTACGGCCTGTCGAACACCGAAACCATCTGCACCATGGTGGGATCATCGTAAATCCCCTCCTCTGCCAGACGCATCTTGGAAACCAGTCCGCCTTCCTTGTCCGGGTAGTCCCTGGCCGCTTTTTCATAAATTTCACGAGCGGCCTGCTTGAAACCCTGCGTCAGGTAGATATCCCCAATACGGCCCAATGCGATGTCCGCGGACTCGGCCTCGGGATTGAGGTTGTAGTAGGTAAAATAATGGTCCTTGGCCAAGGCGTACTTCTTGAGCCGCATCTCGATGCCGCCCGCAAGCAGAAGGTACTCGGGACGAGCCATGTAGTAGTCTGGCCAGCGTTTGTCGATATAGTCCACGATCTGGAAGGCCTGCTCATCATAACCGATGCGCTCCAGAGCCTGCGCCAAAAGAAAGGCCGCGTCCTTGACCAATTCGTTTTCCGGATACGTCTGCACAAGGTATTGCAACTGGTCTGCGGCCTTGCGGTATTCGCCCTTGCGAAAATAGTATTCGCCCCAATAGTAGCTGATGGACGGAATGACCTGATCGTCCGGGTACTTGTTCTGCAGGATGCTGAAATACGCCTTGGCCTCGGGCAGGTTGCCCACCTTGAGGTTGATCAGCCCCAGATTGACCAGCGCTCGCGGAGCCTTGGGGGAATCCGGGTTGTAGTTGAGCGCCTCGGTATAGGCCCCGGCGATCTCGTCGAACTTGTCGGCCGGATCAGCGGAATACAGCTGCATATTGATGTCGCCAAGGGAATACAAGGCCTCCTCGCGCAGGGCATCCGGCAGCAAGGCATTGGGCAGCAGCTTTTCAAAGGCTTCCTTGGCGGCGAGCAGGTTGCCGTTGATCATCAACGATTGCGCTTCAAGCGCATCGTTGCGCAATTTCTCCACCATGCGGGTGGCGTTGTCCTCTTCGGTCAAAGGTTGTTCAGCCTGAGCCTGTGCGGCGTCTTCAGCGACAGCGTCAGCCCCGTCTTCCGGCAAAGCCTCGTCTGTAGCGTTTTCCTGCTGTACAGCCTCGTCGGGTGCCGACTCGGCAACCTGTTCAGGCGCGGGCGCAGGTTCCTCCACAACTTCGGGTTGTGCAACCGCCTGCTGTCCGGAATCTTCCAAAAAATCAGGCGGCGGTGCAACCGCTCCGGAAACAGCGGCACCGCTGCCCGCAGCAACGGAATGCACTGGCGGCGCAATGTCCTGCGGCGGCGACACCGTCTGCGAAACCGAAGACTCGCCCTGCGTTTCAGCAGGAGGCGCGCTCATGGCAACGGTTGCCGAAGCAGCGGAGGCGTTGTCCCCAGGAGTGGCCACGCCGGAAAGCGGCATCTGGGCCGGAGGCGGAACCACGCTGCCGCGCACCCCGGCATCACCCTGCCCCTGCAAGGGTTCGGAACCGGGCAAGGCAACCACGGGTGCCCGGGCGCTGTCCGCGCCTTCCAACTCGGCCAGTTTGACTTCCTCGGCGTCTTTGTCCGTGGCCTTGAAGCGCATGGCGTGGGCAGCGGTACCATTGTCCGCGCCCGGAGGCGGCGCAACCGAGGTTCGCACAGTGTGTGGTACGGAAAAAAACGGCTTGTGTTTGGTGCCTTCCGGGCCAAGGTCGCTTTCCGTCACCTGAGGCTGTGCTGCAGGCGCCGTCCGTTCGGCGGCGGGTTGTTCTGCTACCGGTTTGGGCGCTGGTTTGGGCGCAGGTTTGGGCCCGGGTCTAGGCTTGGGAGCCGGACGAGGCTCGGGCCGGACCTGTGGCAAAGGCTTGCGCTCGGACGGCGGCTTCCAGCGTGCGCCGATGGGGTCGCGGAAAAATTGAATAAGCACCTGCGGCTTGTCCGGCGACTGCACCTTGATGAAACCAAAGGCCTTTGTCTTGGTAGTGATGAGCAGAGAATTGCCGGATGTCTTGACCGAGGCGACAATCTTGCCGCCACGCACCGACGGGATGTCCGGCTTGCGTTCGCCCTGCCATGCGGCGGCGGGCATTTGCACAGTCACGGTGGTGCCACCGGTGCGTCGCACCGAGTAGTCCGGAATGCTTCCGGCATCGAACGTCAGGGTCATGCGGTCGGAATCACCGCCGGAGGCAACACGAACGCCAAGAGCCTGCGCCGGGAGGGAACCAAGGCTCCCTGCGAAGGTCAGGACGGCAAGCGTCAACGCTATGCGTGCTACATTTTTCACTGCCACGTCATGGTGTTATGCAAAACCCGTGCTTTTATCCCGTTTTGCGGAACAAATCCCGCGGACTATTTTTCAAGCAATTTCCGCTTCTTGACCTTCTCTATGAGGGTTGTCCGCTTGATCCCCAACAATTCCGCAGCCTTATTCTTGACTCCGTCGGCCGAATCCAAGGCTTCCAAAAGCAATCTGTCTTCAATGGATTCCAGAAACTCTTTGAGCGCGCCCCCCTTGTCCCGCATGTCGTCCAGGGTCGGCCAGGAAAAACCTGCAGGCCGGACAACCACTTCCTCCACTTTCTTCAGGGGCTTTTCGCCCACGTCACGCCATATCTTATCCGGCAGGTCTTCAGGCGTTATCTCCTTGTTGTCGCAAAGGATAGAAAGCCGCTCCATGAAATTTTCCAGTTCACGCACATTGCCGGGCCACGTATACGTCAGCAGCATTTCCCTGGTCTTGCCTGCCATGGTCAGCTTGGGACGTTGCTTTTCCGAACAGAAGCGGCCCAGGAAATGCCCGGCCAGCGTAAGGATGTCGCCGCCGCGTTCCCGAAGGGGCGGCAAATGCATGGGAATCACGTTCAGGCGATAAAAAAGGTCTTCACGAAACCGCCCCGCATCCACTTCCTTTTCCAGATCTCGGTTGGTGGCAGCCACGACGCGCACATCCACCTTCTTGACCTGAGTGCCACCCACACGTTCGATTTCCTTTTCCTGCAACGCCCGCAATATTTTCACCTGCAGGCTCAAATCCATCTCTCCTATTTCGTCAAGAAAAATGGTGCCGCCGTCCGCAAGCTCGAAACGGCCCGGACGGGAACGGACGGCATGAGTAAACGCACCCTTTTCGTGACCGAAAAGTTCGGATTCCAACAATTCCTTGGGAATGGCCCCGCAGTTGATGGGAACGAAAGGATTGGCTGCGCGACTGCTGTTGCGATGCAAGGCGCGTACAACGAGTTCCTTGCCGGTACCGGACTCGCCAGTCACAAGCACGGTGCTCTCTGTTGGAGCAACTTTTTCAATAATTTTAAAGACATCGGTCAATGCCGAGCTGTCTCCAATTATGCCATCCAGATTGAGAGCCATCGATCCTCCGGACAAATGTGTGGAAATGGCCTGAAAGTAGCGGGCCGCGGGGATTGCACCACATTGCCCATGCTCCCCTCCTCACTGTCAACGAAATGACGCTTTGTCAAGGTTGTCATGAAAAAATTTAGAAAAAAAAATGCAAGAAACAGGTAGGCTTAGCCGGGACAATACAACCCGGCCCATTGCCAAAACGTGCTTTTTTACCAAACCCACACCACAACACACTGTATTCAAAGACAAATAAAAAGGCCCGGATCAAGTCCGGGCCTGTATTTCTCGTATCAACTGCCGATTCAGGTTCTGCGGATGATTTCCTTGGCAGGAATCAGGGCAGTTGCGGCCGCGGAAACGATGTTTCCTGCCACTCCCGGTCCGTCGCCCGCCACAAACAGTCCCTCCACGGCTGTTTCCAATTGGTTGGAGGTGTCCACCTGTGTGGCAAAGAACTTGATTTCCGGCGCGTAAAGCAGTGTTTCGTCGTTGGAAACCCCGGGCACAACCTTGTTGAGTTGCTCAAGGCCGTCAACAAGGTTGGTTACGATGCGCTCGGGCAGTGCCATGGCGATGTCGCCGCAGACCACATCCTTGAGCGTGGGTTCGATATAACTGTTATTGATGCGGTTCCATGTGGATCGGCGGCCGCGCTTGAGATCGCCGAAGCGCTGCAGGATGGGCTTGCCCCCGCCGATGATGGTGGCCAGCTTGCCGATGGATTCGCCATAGGCCTGATTGTCTTCCACCGGATCCGTAAGCACCACCTTGGACAAAAACGCGAAGTTGGTGTTGTTGGACTTGGTGTCCATGAGGGCATGACCGTTCACGCACACGAAATCCTGATAGTTCTCCACGGCCACGAAACCGCCGAGGTTGGTGCAGAAGGTCCGGGTCTGGTCGTCATACTTGTTGGTGCGGATGAAAAAGGTGGGATCATAAATGATATTGCACAGGTCTTCCATGATCTCGTTGTGCACTTCCACACGCACGCCAACCTCGATGCCACGCTGGGACACATTGATGCCCAGACTCCTGACCACCGATGCGACCCATTCTGCCCCAACACGGCCGGGCGCAAGGATCACATTGGGAGCGGAGTACTCACCGCGATTGGTAATCACGCCAGTCACATGGCCGTCTTTGGCCGTAACTTCGCGCACATCTTCCGAGGTATGGAAAGTCACTCCCTTGTCCCTGATATGTTCAGCCATGGCCGCAATGTGGCCCGGCAGGTTGTCGGAACCGAGGTGCTTCTGCTTGATGAGCAACAGATCGATGCCGTGGCGCTTGGCCTCCTTGCGGATATTCTTGGCCATATCCCGGTTGGTGGGGAAAACCTTGCCGTCCATATTGAAACGATTGAATATATCCTCGGTCTCATCAATGAGCCGGTTGGCTTCGGACATGGACATGAATTGGGTCAGGTCGGTCTTGCCCAGTTTGGGGATGAAATTGAGCTTGCCGTCGGAAAACAGCCCGGCACCGCCCACACCACAGAGGATATTGCACGGACGGCATTTCACACAGCACTGGTCACCACTTATGGGACAGTTGCGCTTGAGCGAAGGCTTGCCCTTCTCAATGACCAGCACATCCAGATCGGAATGCTCGCCCAGATAGTAGGCGGCAAACAGGCCAGCCGGGCCGCCACCCACGATGATAACGTCAAAGTTCGTCTTTGCAGGCTTTGTAGGAGCCATGGTTCAACCTCCGAAAAACGGGTATGGCCCTCTGCCTTGCGCAAAACGGCGCGCAGACGGGCCATAGTTTACACTAGTCGAACAGCTAAAACAACGTCAAGAAAAAAAATGCTTCCTGCGGATTATTCCCTTGCTCCGCATTCAAGGAATGCGCAGCAAGAGGGGGGACGATAGACGTGTCCCTTGCGAGTGCGGATGCTGCCCTACACCCCGGAGGAAGGACAAAAAAAGACCTCGCACAGGCGAGGCCGCATATTCACAAAAAGTTTACTGGAAATTCAAACGAGCATATCCAGCAGATAGCCGGTAGTCTGGTCGTCCGCGCGGATCACGGCAGAATTGGCGGCGTAGGCGTTTTCCGTGGTCATCAGGCCCACCATTTCGCGGGCCGTGTCCACATTGCTGGTTTCGCGGCCCTGAAATATCGAGCCGGACGACGTGTCCTTGGTCAGGGAGGAAACGCGCACCCCCTCGCCGCCCGGACCGGTCTCCAAGTTGGCTCGCGATGCCTGAAAACCGTCCGTATTGACGTTGGCTATGTTGTTGGCCGTCACCTGATGCGCACTTCCCAGCGCACTCATGGCCGAAACATTGGCGTCGATGTTCATGGATATACCATACCCCGGCTGGGCAGGAATTGGCAAGCATGGCATCTGCCAACAAGATATCGCAACAAATCAAAACGTTGCGCCGGCCCAGCGGTCCGGCGCAACGGGTTATTCGCTCTCTATAACTGCGAACGCGGAATGGTTGTGAATGGATTCGTAGCTCTCCACCTCCACACGATACCATGAAACCTGAGGGTGTTCCTTGAGCCCCCGGGCGGCCTCTCGCACCACATCCTCCACAAAACAGGGGTTGGCGAATGCAGCTTCGGTCACATGCTTCTCATCTTCGCGCTTGAGCAGCGTATATACCGGGCAGGACCCGGCCTTTTCCGCTATCTCGATAATATCTTCCAGCCACACGAACCCGTCGAAGCGGCAGCGAATGCGCACTACAGCGCGCTGGCTGTGGGCTCCTTCGTCACTGATAGCTTTGGAGCACGGACACACGGTCATGACCGGCACGTCCGCGCCCAACGTGAACAGCAGCTTTCCGTCCGTATATTCCCCTTCCACACGGCACTTGTAGTCCATGACCCCGCGAGCGCCGCTCTTGGGCGACGTCTTGCGCAGGAAATAGGGAAACACCAGCCTGCAATGCGCGCTGCGGGCGTTGAGACGTTCCACGATGTCGCGCAGCAGCGTTTTGAAGGACCCATAGTCCAGGTCCTCGGCCCAATCTTCCATGGCTTCCACGAACCGGCTCATGTGCGTGCCCTTGAATTCGGCGGGCAGGTCCACGGAAAGGTCCACCTTGGCAATGGTATGCTGAGTGCCCTTGGCCTTGTGCCGCACGGTGAGCGGCAGGCGCAGGTCCTTGACCCCCACCTTGTCGATGGGCATGGAAATTCCCGGCTGCGCGTTTTGTACGTCTTCCATCAAAAAACTATCCTGTATTTAAATAAGTTCCTTGCCCGTGGTGGTCAGGGAAAGGTTTCCGTGTTTGACGCCCTTGGTGGAAATGAGTTTTTGTCCAAGAGCCTTGATAACCTCGGCCTCGCCCTTGAGCACGATGACTTCCAGGCAGTTGTGATGGTCGAGATGGATATGCATTGTGGTCTGAATCACATGATGCGCTTCGTGCTGAATTTCGGTCAGCCGCTGGGCCAGCCCGCTCTGGTGATGGTCATAGACCAGCGTAAGCGTCCCGGCCAGTTCGCCGGAAGCGTCTTCCCACTCCTTTTGCACCAGCGTATTGCGGATCAGGTCCCGAATGGCCTCGGAGCGCGTCTGGTAACTGCGCTCGCGGCACAACTCATCGAACTTTGTCAGCAGGTCGGAATCCAGCGAGACACCGAATCGGATCGTTTTGCCCATGACTTCCTCCGTAGCGGTTGTGTTGGGTCGATGATCGACGAAATTCGTATACACCATTGAACGCAAAAACAGCGTTCAAAGAGTTATTTCCCAAAGGTTCACTGTGGGATTCTGGCCGCACAGCTCAACCTTTTCCGTTGTCAGTTTGCGCGGGGAAAACCCCAACGCCTCCAGCCGGGGCCAGACAGGCCTTGAGACCGTTCGCACCGGCTCTCCGACCCAGATGCGACCGTCCGGAGCCAATGCATGGCGAAACAGGTTGACCAGCGGATCGAAAAACCGTTTTTCATACAGGACATCGCCGCCCCATATGAAATCGAACGCGCCCTGACGCACAGCCGGACTGCGCCAGTCCATGACCGTCCAAAGCGGTTGGGGCACGCGGTTCAACGACGCGTTATGCCGGGCAAAACGCACGGCAGGCCATTCGTAGTCGAAAGCCACGACCCGGGCCCCCTGCTCGGCAGCGATCATCCCTGTCAGGCCAAGGCCGCATCCGAGGTCCAGACAATTCCTGCCGGCCACGGCATCATGATTGCGTTCTATCCAGCGCCCAAGAAGCACACTGGCCGGCCAGACCTCGACCCAGTAGGGAAGTCGCTCATCATCGTCCAGAACAGCATCGTCCATGGCATCCCACAGGGCTTCCAGGTCGCCAGCCCTGTCCAGAAGCCATGTACGGCCCTGAACAGTCACTTCCACACGGTTTTCCCCTGCGGCAATATCGGCAAATATGCTGCTCCGGTTCGTCATGACCCGTCCATATTACCCACGAAAGTGACATAGTCAACTCAAAAGGTAACACTAAACATATCCGTACAGTTATAAAAATCACATGAAAAGGATACAACAAACAGAAAACACAACCAATTCTCATGGTCAAAAATAATAACCCGGCTCAAAAAGCATGCCCTCAAAATGCGAACCGAACAACATTCGTCATCTTATTGACGCTTTGCGTGCAAATCAGCCCTGAAAGCGCGTAAAACGTGGAAAACGTCATTTTTTTTACTATTCCCAACACATGAATTCGGTGCTAAAAATCCCGGAACAAATGTGGCCCGACCATCAATTTTCAGGAGGTAATAGATGATTCCCGCCGAACTCAAGTATGCGAAAACCCACGAATGGGTAAAAATCGAAGGTGACATCGCCGTAATCGGCATCACCCAGTTTGCCCAGGAACAACTTGGCGACCTGACCTTTGTTGAACTCCCTGCCGTGGGCGACACCATCGAACAGGGTGACGAATTCGGCTCGGTCGAATCCGTCAAGGCAGCCAGCGAGCTGTATGCCCCGGTGTCCGGCGAAGTGGTGGAAATCAACGACGAGCTTGAAGACGCCCCGGAAAAGGTCAACGAATCCCCCTTTGAAGAGGGCTGGATGCTCAAGGTGCGCATCGAAGGCGAACCTGCTGACCTTCTGGACGCAGATGCCTACGCAGCCCTGATCGAATCCGAAGCGCACTAGACACCCACGGCGGGCGGTTCCGGCGAGCCGCCCGCTTTTCATTCAAGCACCTTTCCAACACAAGGACACGAGATGCCGTTTGTTCCGCATACACCGGAAGAAGTCCGGGAAATGCTGGCCGTCATCGGCGTGGATTCGGTGGAAGACCTCTTTGCCGAAATCACGAATTCCATGAGGCCGCAGAGCTTTGACATACCCGAAGGCCTGAGCGAAATGGAAGTGCTGGCCAAGCTGGAAGGCATGGCCGCCAAAAACGCCACGGACAGCGCAAGCTTTCTGGGCGCAGGCTTCTATGATCATTATATCCCGGCGGCCGTTGACGCGCTGACCATGCGCGGCGAATTTTACACCGCCTACACTCCGTACCAGCCCGAGGCCAGCCAGGGCACCCTGCAGGCCATCTTCGAATACCAGACCGCGGTCTGCCGCCTCATGGACATGGACTGCGCCAATGCCTCGGTATACGACGGCGGCACGGCCCTGTATGAGGCGGTCATGATGGCCGTGCGCAAGACCAAACGCCGCAAGGTGGTACTCAGCGAAGCGCTCAACCCCATCTACAGGGTCATGCTCGACTCCTACATCACCAACCTGAACCTCGAACTGGTCTGCGTGCCCCACAAGAACGGCCGCACGGACATCGAGGGACTCAAGGCGGCCATAGACGACAAGACCGCCGCGGTTCTGGTGCAGAACCCGAACTTCTTCGGCTCGGTCAACGACTTCACCGATCTTTTCAATGCCGCTCGCGAGCAAAAGGCCGTGAGCATCATCTCCAGCTACCCGGTGCTCCAGACCCTGCTCAAGACGCCGGGCCAGATGGGCGCGGACGTGGCCGTGGCAGAAGGCCAGAGCCTCGGCCTGCCCCTTTCCTTCGGCGGCCCGTACCTCGGCATCATGACTTGCACCAAGAAGATGGTCCGCCAGATGCCCGGCCGCATCGTGGGCCGCACGCAGGACACCGAAGGCCGCACCGGATACGTGCTGACCCTTCAGGCCCGCGAACAGCACATCCGCAGGCAGAAGGCCACCTCAAACATTTGCTCCAACCAATCGCTGTGCGCACTGCGCGCATTGGTACACATGTGTGCGCTGGGCGAAATGGGCATGCGCCGCGCCGCACGCCTTTCCATCGAGCGCGCACACCTGTGCGCGGAAAAGCTCACGGCAATCCCCGGAGTCGAAATGCTCACGGACGGCCCGTTTGGCAACGAATTCGCCGTGACCCTGCCCGTCAACGCCTATGAAGTTATCGCCCGATTGAGCGACCGGGGATTCATTCCGGGCTTTCCGCTGGGCCGCTACTACGAGGGACTGGAAAACGGACTGCTGCTGGCCTGCACCGAAAAGACCAGCGAAGAGCACATCGGCATCCTTGCCGAGATGATGAAGGGGGCCCTGAAATGAAGACCATATTCGAAAAATCGGTTGCGGGCCGCGAAGGCTGCTGGCCCTGCGAAGGGCTTGCCGAAGAGGCATACATTCCCAAAGAGCTGCTGAGAAACGAGGAAGCCGGACTGCCCTCGGCCGGAGAACTGGACGTGGTGCGCCACTTCACCAAGCTCTCCCAGCGCAACTTCGGTGTGGACGGCAATTTCTATCCGCTGGGATCGTGCACCATGAAGTACAATCCCAAGTTCACGGAAAACGTGGCCGCACTGCCCGGCTTCACCCGGCTGCACCCGGTGCTGCCCCAGCTGCAGGGCGCAGGACGCCTGTGCCAGGGCGCGCTGGAAGTCATGTACGAAACCGAAAAACTGCTCTGCGAAATCACGGGCATGAACGCCTACACCCTGCACCCCATGGCCGGTGCGCACGGTGAACTCACGGGTGTGATGCTCATGGCCGCGTACCATCGCGACAAGGGCAACAAGAAGACCAAGGTCATCGTGCCCGACTCGGCCCACGGCACCAACCCGGCTTCGGCGGCCATTGCCGGATACGAGGTGGTTTCCATTGAATCGCGCGACGGCATCGTGGACCCCGAAGCCCTGCGCGAAGTGCTGGACGACGATGTCGCGGGCATGATGATGACCTGTCCCAACACGCTGGGCCTCTTTGAAAAAAACCTGCCCGAAGTCGTGGCCATGCTGCGCGAAGTGGACGCCCTGCTCTATTACGATGGCGCCAACCTCAACGCGGTCATGGGCAAGATACGCGTGGGCGACGTGGGTTTCGACATCGTGCACCTGAACCTGCACAAGACGTTCGCCACGCCCCACGGCGGCGGCGGTCCCGGCTCCGGCCCGGTGGGCGTTTCCGAACGGGTCGCACCGTACCTGCCCATTTCCCGGGTGCAGAAACTGGAAGACGGCCAATTCTTCCTTGATTACGACTACCCGAAATCCATCGGCTATGTGGCCCCGTTCTATGGAAACTTCGGCGTGTTCCTCAAGGCATACGCCTACATCCTGCGGCTGGGCGCGACCGGCCTGACGCGTGCCACGGAAAACGCCGTGCTCTCGGCCAACTACATGCGCAAGCGTCTGGAAGAGGCCTTCGAGATTCCCTACAACCGCACCTGCATGCATGAATTCGTGCTCAGCGCGGTGCGGCAGGCCGAAAAAGGCGTGCGCGCGCTGGACATCGCCAAGGCCCTGCTGGACAAGGGACACCATGCGCCCACGATCTACTTCCCGCTCATCGTCAAGGAATGCATGATGATCGAGCCGACCGAAACCGAAAACAAGGCCACGCTGGACACCTTTGTGGACGACCTCATCGCCATTGCCGAAATGGCGGACGCCGACCCCGAAGCCCTGCAGCACGCGCCCACGACACTGCCCGTGACCCGTCTGGATGAAACCAAAGCGGCCCGCGGCATGGAACTGACAGAGGATCTTGCCAATGCAACATGATCTGGTGGTCATCGGCGCGGGACCGGGTGGTTTTGATGCGGCCATCGAGGCCGCCGAAGCCGGACTCAGAACCGCATTGGTGGAAAAGGCCGACCTCGGCGGCACCTGCCTGAACTGGGGGTGCATCCCCACCAAGGTCATGCTCGGCGCCACCTCGGCCATCGAGGAACTGGCAGGACAGTCCAAGATGAAGGTGGCTTCCGGCTCCATCAAGGTGGACTTTGCAGCCCTGCAAACCCGCAAGGGCAAGCTCATCGCCGGAACGCGCAAGGCCATGGCCCAGCGGCTCAAGTCGCTTGGCGTGGACTTCTTTTCGGGCAGCGCCCGCGTGGAGACTCCCGGAAAAATCACCGTGCAGGGCGAAAACCCGGCAACGCTGGAATACGGCAAGCTCGTCATCGCCAGCGGATCCCGGCCCATTTTCTTTCCGGGGCTGGAGCCGGACAACGACACGGTCGTCGATTCCAACGGATTTCTGGCGCTCAAGTCCGTGCCCGAATCCCTCATCGTAATCGGGGCCGGATTCATCGGCATTGAAATGGCGCAGGTAGCCCACAGGCTCGGCGCGAAAATCCACATGGTGGACGCCATGGATCGCGTGGCCCCGGCCGAAGACCCGGAAGTTTCCAAGGCCCTCGGCTCCATGTTCAAACGCTGGAAATGGGATCTGCGACTGGGTGTGCGCGTGCAATCCGTGACCACCCAGAACGGCCGCGCCCTGCTCACGCTGGACTCGGGCGAAACCATCGAGGCGGACAAGGCGCTGGTGGCCGTGGGACGCGGTCCGGTCACGGACGGCATGAACCTCGAAACCCTGGGCGTTTCCATCGAGCGCGGCGGCATCACGGTCAACGAAAACCTTGAGGCTGCGCCCGATGTGTACGCGGTCGGCGACGTGAACGGCATGATTCAGCTGGCCCATGCGGCCAGCCATCAGGCACACTACGTTGTTTCCCGCATGACCGGAAAAACCGACGAGGCATATGCCTCCGGCCCGGTCCCCTCGGTGCTCTACGGCGCTCCCGAGGCCATGCGCGTGGGCAGAATGCCCGAAGAGGTAGCCGAATCCGGCCAACAATGCGAAGTGTCGAAATTCGCGCTGGCAGGCAACCCCATGGCCCAGGCCCATGCGGCCACGCAAGGATTCGTCAAGGTTGTCTGGGCAGACGACACCGTGGCGGGGGTCACGGCTGTCGGGCATGACGTATCGCGGCTGACCACGCCCTCCACCATGATCGTGCAGGAAGGCTGGACCCGTGAAGACACATACGGAACCATCTTCCCCCACCCCTCGCTGGACGAGGCCTTGCTCGGCGCGCTCAGGGCCGAACGAAAACCGGCCTGACCCGACAACACACTGCACCGACAATTCCCGGGCTGCGGAGATTCGAATCCGCAGCCCGGTTCATTCATGCCGCCGCCCCGAACTCTCCCCCCAAAATCGTTCCCATACGCCCAAAAAACGATTGTTTTGATTGGTCAATCATTCAAAATGCTGTTTTCTACCTTAATGAGCTACGATAACTATTCTATTTATTATAGCATCTTACTAGCATATCTGGCATTCTTTTTGTGAAAAAACGCACTTGCCAGCATAGGCAGACCCGTGTATGAGTCTTAGTCTTCATACGAACGACGACATTTCTCAGGCAATACGCCGTGCAAAACAAATCGCGCCCGGAACAGTTCGTCCGGCCGCAATAATCCTCTCTGCCGCCGTGCGGCAACAAACGACCAACCGGCAATCCCGCATGCCGGGATGCCTCCGGATACTGTCATGCAAACAGTAAATCTCACCGATTCCCCGGACAGGACCTTCACCAACCGCATTACGGAAGAAAGCGGCCAAAACCTCTCGCTGTGCTACCAGTGCGGCAACTGTACGGCCAGCTGCCCGTATTCCTTCGGGTTCGACATTCCGGTCAGCCAGATCATGCGTCTGCTGCAAACCGGGCAAAAAGAACCCGTGCTCACTTCCTCGTCCATATGGCTGTGTGCGTCCTGCACCTCCTGCACCACTCGATGCCCAAACAACATCGACGTGGCCAAGGTCATGGATGTGCTGCGTCATGAGGCGCGGCGGCAGGGCTTTGCCAAGGAACGCAGGGTCAAGGCATTTTTCGACAGCTTTCTCGATTCGGTCCGCCGCCACGGCCGCGTTTTCGAAATGGGGCTCATGGTCAACTATATCCGCAAGACCGGACGTTTCTGGACCGATCTTGAACTCGGCCCCAAAATGCTGCCCAAAGGCAAGCTGGCCTTCAAGCCCCACCAAATTCAGGGCAAGGAAGCCATCGCCCGCATTTTCGAGCGTTTCGAAAAGGAAGGTTTCTAGATGACCAAGCACGCCTACGCCTATTATCCGGGCTGTTCCGGGCAGGGAACATCCATGGAGTATGAACGCTCCACCCGCGCCGTGTGCGAGGCCCTCGGCATCCAGCTGGACGAAATCCCGGACTGGAGCTGTTGCGGATCCACCCCGGCCCACGCCTTCGACCACACCTTGTCCGCGGCCCTTTCCGGCCGCAACCTCGGGCTGGCCGCCAAGCAGGGGCACGACTGCGTGCTGACCCCCTGCCCCAGCTGCCTGACCAACCTCAAGACCGCGGGCAAACACATTTCGGGCGACGAGAATTTTCGGGACAAGGTCAACCGTCTGCTGGACGAGCCGCTGGGAACCATTCCCGAGACCAAATCCGTGCTGCAGGTGCTCTTCGAGGACCTCGGCCCGGACTGGATTTCCGAAAAGGTCAAGCGCCCGCTGACCGGTCTCAAGGTGGTCACCTATTACGGCTGCATCCTGACCCGGCCTCCGGGACTCATGGAGTTCGACAGCGAGGAAAACCCCATCAGCATGGACATGCTCATGCGGGCCGCCGGGGCCGAGGTGCTGCCCTATCCGCTCAAGACCGAATGTTGCGGCGCGTCGCACGGCGTGGCGCGAAAAGACCTTGTCATGCGCCTTTCCGGCAGGCTGCTGGACATGGCGGATTCGCTGGGAGCGCAAGCGGTGGTCACGGCCTGCCCCCTGTGCCAGATGAATCTGGACCTGCGGCAGAGTCAGGTCAATTCGGCCAACAGCGCGCACTACAAGCTGCCCATTTTCTACTACACCCAGTTGCTGGGCTGGGCCTTTGGCCTGCCCGACGCGAGCCTCGGTCTGGACAAGCTTTGCGTGGACCCCGGTCCCGCCCTACGTTCCATTGCCGCAAACGAGGACGCGGCCTAGCCGCCAAGGGAGCCTTTACCCATGAGAATCGGAGTATTCGTCTGCCACTGCGGCAGCAATATCGAAGGAACCGTGGACACGGCCGAAGTAAGCCGCATCGCCAGTGACTACCCGGAAGTGGCCTTTGCCACGGACACCATGTACGCCTGTTCCGAACCCGGACAGGACGGCATCATCGAGGCCATCGGCGAGCACAAGCTCGACGGCGTGGTGGTGGCGTCCTGCACGCCCCGCATGCACGAGGCCACGTTCCGCAACACGCTGGAACGCGCAGGACTCAATCCGTACATGTTTGAAATGGCCAACATCCGGGAGCACGTCTCGTGGATCGGCAAGGACCGCGAGGCCAACACCAACAAGGCCGCAGATCTGGTGCGCATGGCCGTGGAAAAGCTCCGGCGCAACCGCCCGCTCACGCCCAAGGAATTCGACATCAACCGCCGCGTGCTGGTCATCGGCGGCGGCGTGGCCGGAATACAGGCCGCGCTGGACTGTGCGGACGCCGGGCTGGAGGTAATCATGGTGGAGCGCGAATCCACCATCGGCGGCAAGATGGCCAAGCTCGACAAGACCTTTCCCACGGTGGACTGTTCCAGCTGCATTCTGGGACCGCGCATGGTGGAAGTCGCCCAGCATCCCAACATCACGCTTCACGCCTATTCCGAGGTGGACGGCGTTTCCGGCTACGTGGGCAATTTCTCGGTCAAGATAAAGAAAAAAGCCCGCTATGTGGACTGGAATAAATGTACGGGCTGCGGCGAGTGCGTGGAGAAATGTCCCTCGCGCAAGGCGCCCAACACCTTTGACGAACTCATCGGGCCGGGCCGGGCCATCAATATTCCCTTTCCGCAGGCCATCCCCAAAAAGGCCACCATCAACGCGGACTACTGCATCCGGCTGACCAAGGGCAAATGCGGCGCGTGCGAAAAGGTCTGCCCTGCCGGAGCCATCGACTTCGACCAGCAGGACGAGATCATCAGCGAAGAGGTGGGCGCGGTTGTCGCGGCTACGGGCTACGACCTGTTCGACTGGACCGTGTACGAGGAATACGGCGGCGGCCGCTATCCGGACGTGATCACCTCCCTGCAGTACGAACGGCTGCTTTCGGCCTCCGGCCCCACGGGCGGACACGTCAAACGCCCCTCGGACGGCAAGGAACCCAAAAACGTGGTCTTCATCCAGTGCGTGGGCTCGCGCGACAAGTCCGTGGACCGTCCGTACTGTTCGGGTTTCTGCTGCATGTACACGGCCAAGCAGGCCATCCTGACCAAGGATCACATTCCCGACTCCACTTCCTATGTCTTTTACATGGACATCCGTGCTCCGGGGAAGCTCTATGACGAGTTCACCCGCCGGGCCATGGAGGAATACGGCGCGCAATACATCCGTGGCCGCGTGGGCATGGTCTACCCGGACGGCAAGGGCAACCTGACCGTGCGCGGGGCCGACACCCTGCTGGGAAAGCAGGTGGAGATACAGGCGGACCTGGTGGTGCTGGCCGTGGGCGTGGAGTCTGCCAAGAATTCACCGCAACTGGCCGAAAAGCTGCGCATTTCCTATGATAAATACGGCTTCTTCATGGAAGGCCACCCCAAGCTCAAGCCCTGCGAGACCAACACCGCGGGCGTGTACCTTGCCGGAGCCTGCCAGGGCCCCAAGGATATCCCGGCCTCCGTGGCCCAGGGCAGTGCGGCCGCATCCAAGGTCATCGGCCTATTTTCCAAGAAAAAACTCAAGAGCGATCCCCAGACCGCGCTCGTTGACATCAAACGCTGCATCGGCTGCGGCAAATGCGTGCTGACCTGCCCGTTCGGGGCCATCAAGGAAACGGACTTCCGGGGCCAGCCCAAGGCCGAGGTCATCGAAACCGTATGCCAGGGCTGCGGCATCTGCTCGTCCACCTGTCCGCAGGGGGCCATCCAGCTCAGACACTTCACCGACAACCAGATTCTCGCGGAGGTTGAGGCAATATGCCGGTTCTAAATGGACGCGAACTGAGAATCGTAGGATTCCTTTGCAACTGGTGCTCCTATGGCGGCGCCGACACCGCGGGCGTGGCCCGTTTCGACCAGCCCACGGACCTGCGGATCATCCGCGTGCCATGCTCCGGGCGCATCGATCCGCTGTTCATCGCCAAGGCGTTCATGAACGGCGCGGACGGCGTGCTGGTTTCCGGATGCCATCCCCGTGACTGCCACTATTCCGAGGGCAACTACTATGCCCGCCGCCGTCTCGAAGTCTTCAAGCAGTTCATAACGGTGCTCGGCATCGAGCCGGAACGTTTCGAATACACGTGGGTTTCCGCTTCCGAAGGCCAGCGCTGGCAGGAAGTGGTTACCAAATTTACCGATCAGGTTCACGCGCTCGGCCCCATGGCCCCGATTCCCGAGGTGGCGCTTTCCAAGCTGGCCCAGACTGAAGGAACTGACCTCAGGACCGCCATCACGGAGGAAGCATGATGCTCGATCAACTCAAGGAGACCATCAAGACCGCGCTGCCGGAGCTTGATTTCGTCATGGGCTGGACCACCGGCTACGACCCGCTGCACGCTACGCCGCTGTATATGTACGAACCCGACGACGTGGACCAGTTGATCTGGGGGCCGCTCAACGTGCACAATCTGGCCGTGCACCTGCCCGCCCTGCGGCACAAAAAGGTCGGCATCGTGGTCAAGGGCTGCGACAGCCGCTCGGTCGTGGAACTGCTGCAGGAAAACCTCATCGACCGCGAAAACGTGGTCATTTTCGGCGCGCCCTGCAACGGCGTGGTGGACATGACCAAAATCCGCAAGGCCGTGCCGGACGCACACTTTGCGCGCTCCGTGGAGACCGCTGACAACAGCCTGACCATAACCACGGACAAGGACACGCACACCCTGTCCCTTGCCGAGGTCATGGCCGACAAATGTACGCGCTGCCGCTTTCCCAACGCAGTGGAAGCCGACCATTTCGTGGGCGAAAAGCGCATCCCGGCAGTGGAAACCGATCCTTATGCGGACCTTGAGAGCTTCGAATCGCAGGGCTTTGCGGAACGCCGCGATTTCTGGATGGCCGAGATGGACCGCTGCATCCGCTGCTATGCATGCCGCAACGCCTGCCCCCTGTGCGTCTGCCGGGACCATTGCGTGGCTCAGAGCCGTGAGCCGCACTGGGTCAGTCAGCGCGACGGCGTGCGTGACAAGTTCATGTTTCAGGTCATCCACGCAATCCACATGGCCGGACGCTGCACCGAATGCGGGGAGTGCGAGCGGGCCTGTCCCATGGACATCCCCGTGCTGCTGCTCAAACGCAAGCTCGGAAACGTGATCCACGACCTTTTCGACTACGACGCCGGTCTGGACGCCGAAGCGCGGCCTCCGCTGCTGGCTTTCAAGCTCGAAGAAGATTCCATCAAGGAAAAGGACTGGTAATCCCATGGCCAAGTACTTGAAAAACGACGACCTCGGCCAGTGGCTCGCCGAACTGGGCACGGAATATAAGATCCATGCCCCGGTTCAGGAAGGCCGATCCATCGCCTTCCGCCCCCTGACACAGGACAAAATCCTGCGCATCGACCGGCACGCCACCATCGGCCCCAAGGAAATCCTATTTCCGGCCTGCGAAGAGCTGATGCATTTCTCCTATGAAAAGGACACGGACAATCCGGGCCGGGAAAAAATACGCGTCCAGCCCGCAGACAACGCCGTGCCCACGCTCATCTTCGGCTCGCGCCCATGCGATGCGCGCGGCTTTGACGTATTTGACGGTGCGTTCACCCAATGTGCGGTCAAGGACAACTACTATGCAGCCCGCCGCGAACAGGCCGTGGTGGTCTCCATCGCCTGCACGCGCACGGAAAACACCTGCTTCTGCAACTGGGTTGGCGGCTCGCCGGACGGCACCAACGGCTCGGACGTATTGCTCACCCCCATTCAGGACGGCTTTGTGGTTCAACCCGTGACCGAAAAAGGCGAAACCCTGTTGCAAAAGGGAAGCCTGCTTACAGGAGCCGCGCCCGATCAGGTTCGTGAAGCCGAACAACTGCGTGCCGCCGCATGCGCAAGCCTGCCCGAAGCTCCAGATTTCAAATGCATGCCCGAACAACTCTACAACCTGTTCGACAACATGGATTTCTGGGAAAAACAATCGGCCAAATGCATCAGCTGCGGGGCCTGCACCTATCTGTGCCCCACCTGCCACTGTTTCAACATCACGGACGAACGCAACGGCAATGAAGGCGAACGCCTGCGCTCGTGGGACAACTGCATGTCCCGCCAGTTCACGCAGGAGGCCAGCGGCCACAACCCCCGCCCGGAAAAGGCCTATCGGCTCAAGAACCGCGTGGGGCACAAGTTCTGCTATTTCCCGGACCTGCACGAAGGGCACATTGCCTGTGTGGGCTGCGGTCGTTGCATAAAAAGCTGCCCGGTATCACTGGACATCCGACAGGTGGTCACCTCGGCCAAGGAGTGCCACCTGCCTGCGGAGGAAACCGACAATGAGTAATACCAACAACCCGTACCTGCCGGAAATGGCCACAGTGCGGGAGATCATTCAGGAAACGCACAATATCAAAACCTTCCGCGTAACCCTCAACAACGAAGCGCGCATGAAGGCGTTCTCGTTCGAACCGGGACAAGTGGGCCAGCTCTCGATTTTCGGTGTCGGGGAATCCACATTCGTCATCAACTCCTCGCCCACGCGCATGGATTACCTGCAATTCAGCGTCATGCAGGCCGGAGAAGTGACCTCGCGCCTGCACGAATTGCAGGTTGGCGACCAGATCGGCGTGCGCGCTCCGCTGGGCAACTGGTTTCCCTATGATAAAATGAAAGGCAAGGACGTGGTCATCGTGGGCGGCGGCATCGGCATGGCCCCCCTGCGCACCCTGCTGCTGTTCATGCTCGACAACCGAGACGACTACGGGAAAATAACGGTTATCTACGGGGCGCGTTCCCCGCAAGACCTGACCTACAGCTATGAGTTCGACGAATGGCGGGCGGCACGAGACGTAAATCTCGTGCTCACCGTGGATGCCGAGGCTCCGGACTGGGAACACAAAGTGGGCCTGATTCCCAACATTCTGCTGGAAGAAAACCCGGCCTCGGAAAATACCGTGGCCGTGACCTGCGGGCCGCCCATCATGATCAAATTCACGCTCGAGGCACTCAAAAAACTCGGTTTTACGGACGAAAATATCTATACCACGCTGGAAAAACGCATGAAATGCGGCGTGGGCCTTTGCGGCCGCTGCAACATCGGCACATCCTACGTGTGCGTGGACGGCCCGGTGTACTCATTCGCCCAGTTAAGCAAGCTCCCCAACGAGTTGTAACCAACGGGGCACAGGACATGAAAAACGGGTGCGGACCAGATGGTTCGCACCCGTTTTTCATGACCCACTTCCCTTGCAAGCCACCATTTTCCTGCAAACTACTCCCTGCCGAGCACTTCCTCAGGGCAGCCGTTCTCCGCGAACCATTTGCGAATACGCGCAGAACGCATGGTCCCGAGAATCCAACGCCGGATGGCCACCGGAGAAACACCGAGACTTTGCGCCACCGAGGCTGTGGTATGACGATTGGCGGCCATCCAGGCCCGGACAAGGTGCCCCCGGGGATTTGAACAATTCGACGATTGACCGTAGTCGGCAAGCCGCTCATGCAGCACAGAGCTTCGCTCACTCGCATGCAGGGCAGGAGCACCCTCAAAAGCCGCATATACAAACGTATTGTCTTCCAGAACAGCAGCCAACGCACCGGCCATGGTCAGAGGGATGGCATCCGGGTAGGCCCCGCAATCGGCCCATTCCCGAATCTGTTCGGGACTGACGGCGGCGCTGCACATGCGGTTTACCTTCTCGGCAACCTGCCCTAACGAAAGCCCCGATGCCTGCAATGCCCGGGAAAAGGCCCGCCGCACATGATCCGAACAGTCAAAATACAAATCATCAAGTATTCCGGTACAGCCCTCCCCACTCCGACGCCTATCGACTAAACGATCATGAGGAAAAGATATTTTATATTTGTTGCGCATAAAACGTTTTTTATTTACCTTTGGTTTCGGAAAGTAACCACAAACACTTTTCCGGCTACGATCGCAAGAACACCAAAACAAGTTGTTGTATAGATGCTCCTATAGACCTTTTTTTTCCGTCAAGCAAGGAAAAGACATGATCGACGCACGGACTGACAACATGATGAATTTGCATGACAAAATAGCACCATACCAGACGCGGTCGCTGGGAGAGCGTGTTCGCAGCGCGCGAAAAAGAAACAACTTTTCCCAGAGCCAGCTGGCAAGAAAAGTTGGTGTGAGTGTGACGACAATTCAGAATTACGAATCAAGCAAATTTCCCAAGGGGGAACATGCAGTGGCCCTTTCGCTGGCCTTGAACTGCTCGCTGGACTGGCTGCTGACGGGCTCCGAATCGCCAGCTTCCTCCGAATCCACAGCCCACAACGGCTGTGTACCGGTGATCGGCCTTGCCAAGTGCGGCCTTCAGGGTTGGGCCCAGTCCATTCCGCTGGGCATCAATGCCTCGCGCCCCGGTGACCTGACCGAGCCGGAAGCCTTTTGCGTTCTGGCTGTGGGCAACAGCATGACCCCGGCGGGCATTTTGCCGGGCCAGATATGCTATTGCAATCCGCACGACGACTTCGGCGCTGGCGATGCCGTGTACGTGGAACGCAGGGACGGCACCGCCACCATCAAGCTCTTTCGCGGTTCGGACAATGACCGCATCACGCTGCAGGGCTGGCTCGACCCGGACGAAAACGGGCGCCAAGCGCCCTATACCGACACCATCAACACGGATCAGGTCCGGCGCATGGCTACGGTTATTTACGTTAAACGCAAACTGTAACCGAGCCGCTTCACAAAAAAAGGCCGTCCCAACTCGGAACGGCCTCGGAATTTCAAAAACATATCGTCTACACGTTGGAGAACTGCTTCTCCAGCATGATCTTGAGAATGGTGCGGTCGGTTTCGATCATGCCCTCGGTGGAGAGCATGCCCACGTTGCGCATGGTGTCTTCGGACGATCTGCCGATGATGCCGTCCGTGCACAGCACGTTCACCCCCTGCAGGGAAAACAGTGCGGCCTGCACGGCGGTTCCGGCAGCCGTGGCCAGCTTGAGCGCGCACCCGGCCTTGGCCCCGTCGCAGATGATTCCGGCCAGGTCTTCGGTCAGATTCTTGATGGCTCCGGCAATATGCTGCGCCGTGCCGCCGAGCAGATAGGTAATGCCTGCGGCAGCGCCGGCACCAGCCGCAACCGAACAGCCGCAGACCGCGGAGAGCCTTCCGGTATGCGCCTTCACATAAGCGGTGATGATGTGAGAAAGGCCGATGGCTTCCAGAACGGAACGTTCGCCCACGTCCAGGTAGTCCTTGACCGCCCAGATGGGCAGAATCGCCGTCAGGCCGTGGTTTCCGGACCCGCCCGAGCTCATGGCGGGGAGCGATGCTCCGGCCATGCGGGCGTCCGATGCCCCGGACGTGAGGATACGGGCGGCAAGCATCATGTCTTTCCTGATAAGACGCTGGCGCACCAGCCGCTCCAAAGTCCGGCCCACGCCAAGCCCGAGGCCGTGCTTGAGCCCCTCCTCGGCAAGGCACATGTTCATATCCACGCCCTGCTTCAAAAAATCAAGGTCGTCCTGATCCAACTCATCAGTCAGGGCAACCAGTTCGCGTAATTCCATGCCCTTGAGCCAGTCTTCCAGATCATCCAGCCCACTCTTGCCCGGCGTGCACCCTACTCGAATGAGGGGGCTTTCCACGGGCTGGTCGTCAAGAGACAGGCTGACAATATTATCGTGCAGATTTTCGATCAGTGATTCGGCCACATGCTCACCGGAGACCATACGCGTGCGAACCTTGAGCCCTACCTGATCCTCAAGCAGGTTGACCTTTACCACGCCGTCGCGCACGCATTGTCGCGCCCTGCGAACGATCTCGTCGTCAAGGGAACCCAGCACCTCGAGTTTCCGGGCCGGATCGCCGCCCAACGCCCCGAGCGCCGCAGCCAGGTCAAGGCCGGAAAGCCCCCCGGTTCCGGGGATGGTGACCGCAAGGCCGTTCTTGTAGATATTGGGATCGACCCACACTTCCAGCGAATCAAAGATCCGCTCCGGCAACAGTGAAACCGCGGCCGCCGTTCCGAGGGCAATGGCCACGGGTTCGGTGCAACCCAACGCAGGTACAACCTCAAGACGCAACAAATCCTTGACCGTATACTTCATTCGCAACACTCCGGGCGTATTGGTATTTTCGGCAACAATACACCCGCCCCAGCGAAAGCGGAAGCCGAAATATGCACGGAATCCCTAATGGCGCGGCACAGAACTGTTGGGGCAGGTATCGCTCATGATGCAGATTTCACAGCCTCCGTTGTAGGGATACGGAGTAAACACCGCGAACTTGCGGTTGATGGCATTGTCGTCGGTCCACTCCACGTCCTTTTCCTTCATGGCCTCCCGTACGCCTTCGCCAGCGCGCGGCAGAGGGGCGCAACGGCCCTCGCCCAACTCGGGCACAAGGCTCCCGGCAGCGGACATGACCATGCAGATTGCCAGGTTATGATAGGCAAGACCATTGGCCGGGGATTCATCCCAAAGCTTGTCCACGGCATCATCCACTTCCCTTTCCAGATACACGAGCAGGAAACTAGCGTGTCCATCCTCGTCCTCCAGATGATACGCTTTCAGGTGACCTATCCATTCATCCCAAAGCGGACCGAACTGCTCGATGAGTTCATGGTCGACCCGGCTTTCGCCGCTCATTTCGGCATACTGCCAAAAGTCGAAAACAGGCTTGGCCTCAAGCGGTTTCACGGTATATCCAGACACGATGGCCTCCTTGAATTTGGTTCATTGCGGAGCCACTGCTTACCCGTTTTCATCAAACCACTCAAGTTTATCCGAATGCGCGTTGCAATGCGCCCGCGTTCCGGTTACTCTGTGAATAAGGCAAGAACCACGCGCCCTCACAGGAAATTTAGCAACGGAACCGTCAATCCCGGAAACAGCATGCAGGACGCCCACGCCACGCTTTCGGAAAAGATCAGAAACGCCTTTCGCAACCGGAACATATCCCATCTGCTGATGGCCATACTCATCGGAGCCCTGTCCGGCTATGGTGCCGTACTTTTCAAATTCGTGCTCAAGAGCATGCAATGGCTTTTTTATCATCATAGCGGTGAATTCCTGGATTTCGCCCACGAAATACCGACATGGATGAAAATCGTCATGCCCGCAGCAGGTGGGCTGGTGGTCGGATTGGTGGTCCATTTCTTTGCGCGAGAAGCCAAAGGGCATGGCGTACCCGAGGTCATGCAGGCCATTGCCCTGCGTGCCGGGGTCATCCGCAAGCGTGTTGCGGCGGCCAAGATATTCGCCTCGGCCGTGACCATCGGTTCAGGTGGATCCGTGGGCCGCGAGGGTCCCATGGTGCAGATCGGCGCGTCCATCGGTTCCTCGGTGGGTCAACTGCTCAAGGTTCCCACAATCCACATGAAAACCATGATCGGATGCGGCGCAGCCGCGGGCATAGCCGCCACTTTCAACGCGCCCATAGCCGGGGTGCTCTTTGCGCTGGAAATCATCGTGGGCGACTGGGGCATGACCTCGTTTTCCCCCGTGGTGCTTTCCTCGGTCACGGCCACAACCATTTCCCGATACTACTTCGGCGACTTCCCCGCATTCGTCATCCCGGACTACAACGTGGTTTCCCTGTGGGAATTCTGCCTGTACCCGTTTCTGGGCGTGGTTTCCGGGCTGGTGGCCCTGAGTTTCACCAAAACGCTCTACGCGTTTGAAGACGCATCGGACGCGGCGCGCATGATTCCGGAATGGCTCAAGCCGGCCATTGGCGGGGCCGCTCTCGGCGTGGTCATCATCTTTTTTCCGGCGGCGTTCGGCGTGGGGTATGGTCCCATGAACCTCTCCCTGACCAACAACATGGGCTTCTGGATGCTCTTCGCGCTCATCTGGATCAAGATTCTGGCCTCGGCCATCACGCTGGGCTCTGGCGGTTCGGGCGGCATTTTCGCGCCCTCGCTGTTCATCGGGGCCATGGCCGGAGGTGCGTTCGGCGCACTGGTGCACGGCGCATTCCCGGAAATCACGGCCACGCCCGGAGCCTATGCGCTGGTGGCCATGGGCGGGGTCGTGGCGGGCACCACCTACGCCCCCATCACCGCCATCCTGATCATCTTTGAAATGACCGGCACCTACTCCATCATCCTGCCACTCATGCTCACCTGCATCACGGCCACGGTGCTCAATTCCACCATCAGCCGCGGCTCCATCTACACCACCAAGCTGCTGCGGCGCGGCATCGACATCGAGGGCGGACGGGAACGGCACATCCTGCGGCACATGCTGGTCAAGGAAGTGATGACCGACACGGTGGTCACGGTGCCGGAATCGGCCACACTGGAACGCATTCTGTGGGTGTTCAAGACGGAGAACGCGCCCTATCTGCACGTGATCGACGAGCAAGGCCAGCTCACGGGCATCATATCGTTTCGCGACATCCGCCCGGTGCTCTACGAGGAAGACCTGCTGCAGCTGGTGATCGCCAAGGATCTGGCCACCACGGAACTGGAGACCGTGACCATGGACGACACCTTGCAGGACGCGCTGGACAAGCTCACCAGCCGGGGCGTTTCGCAGCTGCCGGTACTGGAATCCGCCACATCCCGCAGGCTGTCCGGAACCCTGACAGAGCACGCCCTGAACACGGCCTACAGCCAGCAATTGCTGCGAAAGGAAATCGACACCAAAGAATAAGAAAACGGACCGCATAAACAGGCGGCCCGTTCGAATGACATTGCTACGATCGAGCAATGTGACCACGCCTACCCGTAGGCCAAGGCCTGCGGCGGGGTCTTGCCCTCAAAAAAATCCTCCACGCTTTCGCGGCTGGCCGAAGCGATGCGCAGTTCCGAGACATTGAGCACGGTTTCAAGTCCACCGTAAAAACGAAGCGCACGGTCAATGAAATCCGCATCCACGAACGCTGATTCCATTTCACAAACCCTGCCGTCCCACGTGAGGCCCAGCGAAACCACCGGATCGCGATCCGGGGCCTTGGTGATGAAATTCCCGGTACGCACCAGCGATTCCACGGCCACTTCCGGCTCCACATTGGCCCATGAAGAAAGCTTGTCGATAAATGCCGGCATGACAGCAACATAGTAATATTGATCCACCTTGCAGGCTACGGACTTACCCGGCAGATTCAGAATCCATGGTTTGTCTGCAAATGCCTGCCCAAGTCCCTGCTGCAAACGGAACACAACATCCTGATAGTCTATCAACGGCATGGATTTCTCCTTGGCTTAGACGGACTGAATCACATTTCCGGAGATAATTCAAGGTAGTACCAAGAAAAGACCTGCGTGCAGCACGGGCACGCGCCTTTCCGCAGATGCAAGGTGGATTACGCTCCGTTCCCAGACAACAAAAAACAAAAATCGAAGCCCCCAAAAACCGAAACGAAAAACCCCTTTGATATCATGCGGATCAAAAGACCGATCAATCGATCAATCTTCACAGACCCTCTTGACAATTTTGATGAGCTATTCCTATAGATTTAAACCCTTATAATAATTTTGGGCACAAAGATCCCGGGTACGGCCCGGGGTCCATGAAACAGTAAATGTATAGGGAGTAGACAATGTCGGACCTGAACACGCAAAGAACTTACGCCCTCATCGGCCATGGCGGCAGCGGCAAGACCTCGGTTGCGGAAATGCTGCTTTTTTCAGCCGGAACCATTTCCCGGCTTGGCAAGGTCGAAGACGGCAATACCACCCTCGACTACGAGCCCGAGGAAATCAAACGCCGCGGCTCCACACAGCCCGGCTTCGCAAATTACCAGTGGAAAAAAAACCAGCATTTTCTGATTGATGCTCCGGGTGATTCCAACTTTTCCGGCGACCTTTCCTATGAACTGGCCGCTACGGACAGCGTGATTCTGGTCATCGACGCGGTGGACGGCGTCAAACCCCTGACCCGGAAAATCTGGGCCAAGGTTCAGGACAACGGCAACCCGGCCATGATCGTCATCAACAAGATGGACCGTGACCGTGCGGACTTTGATGCGGCTTTCGCCAGTATTTCCGAAGGACTGGGAGCACGGGCCGCACTGCTCTACTATCCCATCGGCAGCAAGGAAGACTTCAAGGGCGTGGTCGACATGCTCTCGGGCAAGGCTCTCATGTTCGATGGCGAAGGCGGCGTGACTGAAGGCGACATTCCCGGCGATATCAAGGATACCGTGGAAGCCATGCGCGAAACCATGGTGGAAAACATCGCCGAATCCGACGAAGAGCTCATGGAACTCTATTTCGAGGAAGGCGAGCTTACGCCCGAACAAATCACCAAGGGGCTCAAGGCCGGTGTACAGGCCGGGGAACTGGTTCCCGTGGCTGTGACTTCGGCCCTGAACAACATGGGCGGACAGACCATTCTGGACACCGTGCAGAACCTCATGCCCAGCCCGCTGGATCATACGCCGTGGCAAGGCGAGGAAGGCGAACGCGCCAGCTCCCCGGACGAACCGCTGTCCTGCTTTGTGTTCAAAACGCTGGCCGACCCCTTTGCGGGCCAGTTGACAGTCGTACGCGTGCTTTCCGGCACGCTCAAAGCGGACTCCACGCTCAAGAACACCCGCAACGGCGAAAAAGAGCGCATCGGCCAACTGCTGCTCATGCAGGGCAAGAATCAGGAACAGACCAAGACTCCCATGGGACCCGGCGCCATCGTCACCCTCGCCAAACTCAAGAACACGGCAACGGGCGACACCCTGACCGAGGAGAAGGACGATTTCAAGCTGATCAAGCCGGAAATCGCCCCGCAGCTCATCACCTTTGCGCTGGCTCCGGCCGAAAAGGGCGACGAGGACAAGGTCTATGCAGCTGTCGGCAAACTACTGGAAGAAGACATCACCCTGACCCTTTCCCGCGACGAAGAGTCCGGCGACATCCTGCTTTCGGGCATGGGACAGAATCATATCGAAATATCCGTGGAAAAGGCCAAGCGCCGCTACAAGACGGAAATCGTCCTGAAAACGCCCAAGGTTCCCTATCGTGAAACCTTCCGCACCGCGGCCCGCGAAATTCAGGGACGCCACAAAAAACAGTCCGGCGGACGCGGCCAGTTCGGGGATTGCTGGATTCACATCGAACCGCAGCCGCACGGCTCCGACTACGAGTTCGAGGACAAAATCGTGGGCGGTGCCATCCCGCGCCAATACATCCCGGCCGTGGACAAGGGCATTCAGGAAGCCGCTGCGCGCGGCGTGTTGGCGGGATACCCGGTCATCGACTTCAAGGCCACCTGCTACGACGGCTCCTACCACAACGTGGACTCGTCCGAGATGGCCTTCAAGATCGCCGGTTCGCTGGCATTCAAAAAGGCCGCGGAAAAGGCCCAAATGGCCCTTCTGGAACCGGTCATGCTGGTGGCCGTGGCCGTGCCCGACTCCTTCATGGGTGACATCATCGGCGACCTTTCCTCGCGCAGGGGCAAGGTACTTGGCTCGGATTCACAGGCCGGCGTAACGGAAATCAAGGCCCACGTACCCATGAGCGAAATGCTCAAATATGCACCGGACCTCAACGCCATGACCGGCGGGCAGGGAACCTTCTTCATGGAATTCGCACAATATGAAGAGTGCCCGCCCCAGGTCAGGGACCAGGTCATCGCGGACAACAAAAAAGGCGCGGACGCCGACTAGGCCCCACGCGAACCGCAACCATCAGGGCGGCGAAACCATTCGCCGCCCTTTTTTTTCATGCCGCAATTCTTCAAGTAACATAATCAGGTCGTCAGCAGGAAAGAAAACGGCAGCGCGATGCACCCGTTTCATGGACTTGTTTCACGGCCGAATTTCGGCTAGTCAATGCGAAGTCGATAAATCAACAAGGATAGCCAATGTTTCGCGCCATTCTCTTTTTCTTTTTGCTCATCCCCCTCACAGTCTACTACAGCTGGCTGCAATCCCGGATGGACGAGAATTGCACGTCCGAGGAACAAAACGTCCCGGGCAAAAAATGGGCACGCACCCTGCTCAACATAGCCGGAGTCAAGATAGACGCAGACCTTTCCGGCATTGACCCGCACGGCCACTACGTATTCATCGCCAACC
Source organism: Pseudodesulfovibrio senegalensis (assembly GCF_008830225.1). Classification (NCBI taxonomy): domain Bacteria; kingdom Pseudomonadati; phylum Thermodesulfobacteriota; class Desulfovibrionia; order Desulfovibrionales; family Desulfovibrionaceae; genus Pseudodesulfovibrio; species Pseudodesulfovibrio senegalensis. The sequence continues at coordinate 397,344 of NZ_WAIE01000002.1, read as the reverse complement.
ACCAGAGCCTTGTGGACATTCCCGTGCTTTTCAAACTGCTCTGGGACAACAACATCCGCTTTGTGGCCAAAAAAAGCCTGTTCGATGTCCCTGTGTACGGCACGGCGCTGGGCACGGCCGGGCACATCTGCGTTGACCGCAGCAACCGGCGCGCGGCCATGAAAAGTCTCGGTGAAGCCGTGGAACGCATCAAGAATGGCATTTCTCCGCTCATTTTCCCGGAAGGCACACGCAACGAGAACCTCGACAAGCTCATGGAATTCAAGACCGGCGGCATGATCATCGCCCTCAAGAGCGGGCTGCCTGTGGTGCCCATCGTGCTGGCCAACACGGGAAACGTACTGCCCAAGGGCAAGCTCTGGGTCCGCAACAAGAATGTGGTCAGGGTCAAGGCCCTGCCCGCCATCGACCCTTCGGCATATACCCTCAAGGAACGTGACAAGCTCAAGGAAGATTTGTATTCCATGATGAACGAGGAATACCGCAAGATGATGGCCGAGGTGAACAATGGCTGACAAGGCGTCGCTGACCCTTTCCCCGCTGGGGGGACTCGGCGAGATCGGAATGAACTGCATGCTCTACGAGACCGGCAAGGCCCTTGCCATGGTCGACTGCGGCCTCATGTTCCCGGACGATGCCCTGTACGGGGTGGACGTGGTCATCCCCTGCTTTGATTCGGTGTTGGAAAACAAGGAAAAGCTCAAGGGCATTGTGCTCACCCATGGGCACGAGGATCACATCGGCGCGCTGCCATGGCTGCTGCAACATGTGGACGTTCCTGTATACGGCTCGGAATTCACCCTCGGACTGGTTGAAAACAAGCTCAGGGAACACAACCTGGACCGATATGCGGACCTGCGTCCGGTCACGGCCTCGGACGCCGTGGTCATGGACGATCTCAAATTTCATTTTTTCCCGGTCTGCCACTCCATCATCGAAGGATACGGGCTGGGCATCGAAACCCCGGTGGGCCGCGTGGTGCATACCGGCGACTTCAAGATCGATCGCAATCCGCTGGACGGGCACGCAACCGACCTCAAGGCATTTCGCCGCTTTTCCGCTCCGGGCGTAACCCTGATGCTCTCCGACTCCACCAACGTGGAGCGCGACGGGTTCTCCCTGACCGAACGCGAAATCAAATCCAGCCTGCGCGAGGTCTTCAACAAGGCGCGCGGCCGCATTCTGGTCTCCCTGTTTTCCAGCCACATCCAGCGCATTCAGGAGGTCTTCGACATTGCCGAGGCCTGCAACCGCAAGGTGGCTGTCAGCGGCAGAAGCCTGATACGCAACATAGAATTTTCCCGCGAGATGGGTCATTTGCGCGTGCCTGCCAGCACATACATTTCCATCGACGCGGTGGATGACTACCCGGACGAGCGCATCGTCATGCTGGTCACCGGCTCGCAGGGCGAGCCCCTTGCCGCGCTTTCCCGCATGGCCTCGGACGAACACCGCCAACTCAACGTGCACGAAGGCGACCTCGTGCTGCTGTCCTCGCGCTTCATTCCCGGCAACGTCAAGGCCATCACCAAAGTCATCAACAACCTCTACCGCCTCGGCGCGGAAGTGGTCTACGAAAAGGTCAAGGGCATCCACGCCTCGGGCCATGCCCACAGCGAAGAACTGCGCATCATGTTCGAAACGGTCAAACCCAAGTATTTCATCCCGGTGCACGGCGAATACCGGCACTTGGTCAAACACCGGCGGCTCGCATTGGAATGCGGGGTCGCGCCCGAACGTGCGCTGGTGGTGGAAAACGGCCAGCCCGTAACCTTCCTTGAAGACGGCATCCGCATGGAGCATCCCATCGACGCCGAACGTATTCTCGTGGACGGCAAGGGCGTGGGCGACGTGGGCCAGACCGTGCTCAAGGAACGCCAGCTTCTGGCCGGACAGGGCATCATGATCGTTCTGCTGGTGGTGGACGAGGCCAGCGGCGAAATCTCCATCGGCCCGGACATCGTGACCAAAGGCTTCGTATTCGAGCAACAGTACGCCCACTTCATCGAAGACGCCAAATGCATCGTGCTGGACGTGTTCGAAAACATTCCGCCCGGCGAAACAAAACGCCTCAAGGAACGCATCCGTTCTGCCCTGCGCCGCTTTTTCCGCAAGATTCTGGACCGCGATCCCGTGGTCGTGCCGCTGGTCATTACCATATAAGGTGGTGTCTGTTCACAGGACAGCTGAGGCCGCGGCCGAGTCGTGCATGGTGCCATTCAAACAGCGCGTCACACATTTTTTACTTGCCTTGCGCCGGAGCATCCGGTAAAAGACCCCGACTCAAAATTCACACATTCCGTGCGAACTCCGGGTGCCCGAGTTGTTTCGGGTTTGGTTTTCTGGAGACGGAATGGAGGAAAAACCCAGGAGGAATTATGGCTTACGCAACCATGAAGCAGATGCTGGAGACCGGCGTCCACTTTGGTCACCAGACCCGCCGTTGGAACCCCAAAATGCGCCCCTTTATCTTTGGCGCACGCAACGGCATTCACATCATCGACCTGCAGCAGACCGTGAAGATGTTCCGCACGGCGCACGATTTCATCGCCGAAAAGGTCGCTGAAGGCGGCAAGGTGCTGTTCATCGGCACCAAGCGTCAGGCTCAGGAATCCGTTTCCAAGGAAGCCCAACGCTCCGACATGTTCTTCGTCACCCACCGCTGGATGGGCGGCACCCTGACCAACTTCCAGACCATCAAGCGCTCCATCGAACGCCTGAAGAAGCTGGAAGAAATGTTCGAAGACGGCTCCATCAGCAAGTTCCCCAAAAAGGAAATCGTGCACATGAGCCGCGAAGTCAAAAAGCTGAACCTCGCGCTGGGCGGCATCAAGGACATGACCAAGCCCCCGGCGGTCGCCTTTGTGGTTGACCCCAAGCGCGAACACATCGCCATTCAGGAATGCCGCAAGCTGGGCATCCCGGTGGTGGCCGTTACCGATACCAACTGCGACCCCGACGTGATCGACTTCATCATCCCGGGCAATGATGACGCCATCCGCGCCATCAAGCTGTTCGCCACCCATATTGCGGATGCCTGCCTTGAAGGCGCCGCTCGGGCCAAGGACGTTGCCGAAGAAGCCAAGGCCGCCAAAAAGGCCGAGGCCGCTCCCAAGAAGGAAGAAGCCCCCAAGGCTGAAGCTCCGAAGAAAGAGGCTCCCAAGGCCGAAGAAAAGACCGAAGAAGCCGCCAAGGCGTAACACGATTTCAAACGGGTTCTGGAGGAACATAATGGCTATTACCGCTGCTATGGTAAAGGAACTGCGCGAAAAGACCGGCGCAGGAATGATGGACTGCAAGAAAGCCCTGGTGGAAAGCGACGGCGACCATGAAAAGGCCGTTGTCTATCTGCGCGAAAAGGGTCTTGCCAAGGCCGCCAAAAAGGCCGGACGCGCCACGTCCGAAGGCATCGTGGCCAACTTCATCGCCGCGGACGGAAAGTCCGGTGCGCTGGTGGAACTCAAGTGCGAAACCGACTTCGTGGCCAAGAACGAAGACTTCCGCGCCTTTGCCGACAAACTGGCCGAAAAGGTCGCCGGCATGGACGTAACCGCCGGCAATGCCGATGATCTGGGCGACGCCGCAGACGTGACCGACCTCATCGCCAAGCTGGGCGAGAACATGGGCGTCGGCCGTTTTGCCAAGCTGACCACCGACGGCAAGCTGGGCCTGTACATCCACTCCAACAACAAGATCGGTGTGCTCGTGGACATGAAGGGCGGCGACGACGAGTTGAGCAAGGACATCGCCATGCAGGTGGCCGCAGCCAACCCGGTATGCCTCGTCCCCGACGAGCTGCCCCAGGAAAACCTGGAAAAGGAAAAGGCCATCTACCTGAAGCAGGCCATGGACGAAGGCAAGCCCGAAGAGATCGCCCAGAAGATCGTCATGGGCCGCCTGAACAAATACTACAAGGAAGTCTGCCTGACCGAACAGCCGTTCATCAAGGAAGACAAGAAGAGCATCAAACAGTTGCTCAAAGAAAAAGACGCCAGCATCGGCGGCTTCGTCAGGCTGGCGCTTGGCGACGACGCCGAATAAGAATACAACGGGCCGCAAGGCCCGTTTTTTTTGGACTTGAACGATCCGTGGGGCCACCGGCCCAAGCGGTGCAAACCTATTGACAGACAGGTGAAAGTATGGACAAAATGCGGTTTTCGCGGGTATTGATCAAGCTGAGCGGTGAAGCGCTCGCCGGTGAGCAGCAGTTCGGAATCGAACCTCAGGCCATCGGTCAGTTTTGCAAGGAAATCGCCGAGGTGGCGGCATCCGGAGTCCAGATCGCTCTGGTCATCGGCGGCGGCAATATCTTTCGGGGACTTTCTGCAAGCGCCAAGGGCATGGATCGCGCCCAGGCGGACTACATGGGCATGCTCGCCACGGTCATGAACGCACTGGCCGTGCAGGATGCGCTGGAAAACCATGGCTGCCAGACCCGCGTGATGACCGCCTTTGACATGAAGGAAGTCGCAGAGCCGTATATCCGCAGACGGGCCGTCCGCCACCTTGAAAAAGGGCGCGTGGTCATTTGTGCGGCGGGCACGGGCAACCCGTATTTCACCACGGACTCGGCCGCAGCCCTGAGAGCCCTGGAGCTCAAGTGCGAAGCCATTCTCAAGGCCACCAAGGTGGACGGCGTATACGACAAGGACCCCGTGAAGTTCGACGACGCCGTCAAGTACGACAAGGTCACCTTCATCGAGGTTCTGGAAAAACGTCTCGGGGTCATGGACTCCACGGCCATCTCCATGGCCAGGGACAACGACCTGCCGATCATCGTGTTCAACCTGTTCAAGGAAGGCAACATGCTCAAGGTCACCGGCGGCGAGAACATAGGAACGATCGTTCAAGGAGGAGACTAGAATGCAATCTGTTCTGAGTGACGGGAAAAAACGCATGGAAGGCGCGCTGGGCGCACAGGAAAAGGAATTTGCCAAGCTCCGCACCGGCCGGGCCAGCGCCTCGCTCGTGGACGGCATCGAAGTCGATTATTACGGCACGTCGACTCCCCTCAACCAGTTGGCCTCGGTTTCCGTGCCGGACTCCCGCACACTGACCATCCAGCCCTGGGACAAAGGCGCGTTCGGCAGCGTGGAAAAGGCCATTCAGAAATCCGACCTCGGCCTCAACCCGGTCAACGACGGCAAGATCATCCGTATCAGCATCCCGCCCCTGACCGAGGAACGCCGCAAGGAACTGGTCAAGGTGGCCAAAAAGTACACTGAAGACGCCAAGGTCGCGGTACGCAATGTCCGCCGCGACATGAACGAATCCCTCAAGAAAATGGAAAAAGACAAGGACATCACCGAGGACGACCTGCACAAGGGGCAGGACGACGTGCAGAAGCTGACCGACGATTTCGTCAAGCAGGCCGATGCAGCCCTTGAGGCCAAGGAAAAGGAAATCCTCGAAATCTGATGACCGCCACCACCGGAACAATCCCTGCGCACATTGCCGTCATCATGGACGGCAACGGACGCTGGGCCACGAAACGCGGGCTGCCAAGGACCAAAGGCCACAAGGCCGGGACCGAAGCGGCCCGCGCCATTGTCACGCACTGCCGTGAAATCGGCGTGCGCCACCTGACTCTGTACACCTTTTCCAAGGAGAACTGGGCGCGTCCCAAGGAAGAAGTGGGCACGCTCTTCGACCTGCTGACCTCGTTCCTGAAGAACGAACAGAAGCAGCTCCTTGAACAGGATATCCGGCTCAAAGTTCTGGGCGATGTGGACGGCCTGCCGCTTGCCGTGCGCACCGTGCTCAAACGAGTCATGGAAAAAACCGCAGGCTGCGCGGGCATGACCCTGAACCTGGCCCTGAACTACGGCGGACGCGATGAAATAGTCCGTGCCTGCCGACGTCTCGTGCAGCAGGGACTTGCCCCGGAACAGATTGACGAGCAGGCCCTGAGCCGGGAGCTGTTCACCGCAGGCCAGCCCGATCCGGATCTGGTCATCCGCACCAGCGGGGAAATCCGCATTTCCAACTATCTGCTTTTTCAGACCGCATATTCGGAATTTTATTTCACGGACGTGCTCTGGCCGGACTTCACACCGGACCATCTGGACGCGGCCATTGCCGATCTCAACTCTCGCCAGCGCCGATTCGGCAAGACCGGCCAGCAACTGGAACAAGACGATAAATAACCCCGAATGCAGTATGGTTGCCGGGGCCGCCCGAATGTTTTACTAAGAATCAAGTCAAGTAACATGCGGGGTTACCCGGTAAAGCACACAGGAATTATATGGACTTTTCCGCAAATCGGACGCGAGTGACAACCGGATTGCTGCTGGCTGTAGTGCCCCTGCTGGCCATTGCCATGCAGGGATGGACATTGTTCATCATTCTGACCCTGTTCTGTATCCTTGCCCAATGGGAGTTTCACGGTCTGTTCAAAACAGCCGGCCCGGGCCTGTTCCACAAGGTGTTGGCCGCCCTGTGCACGCTGCCCCTGCTGCTTTCCTTCAAGCTGGAAAGCAACACCTGGGTTCTGCTCTGCCTCATGGGCGGATTCTGGGCCGCGGGCATGGCCTTTCTCATCCGCTACAGCAGAAACCCTGAAACCACGGATTTCCGCACACCCATGATTTTCCTGTGCGGGCTGATATACATTCCCTTGAATTTCCATTTCTTCATGAATTTCAATCGGGCCGAACTGTTCCTCGTGCTTCTGGCCGCAGTGTTCACGGACACGGCCGCCTTTTACGTGGGCACAGCGATCGGCAAACGCAAGATATGGCCTTCGGTCAGCCCCAAGAAATCATGGGCAGGCAGTCTTGGCGGGCTCGCGGCCTGCATGCTCGTTACCACCATCATGGGCCTCTCCCTTGGCAACGGACCGGTATGGGCATGGCCTCTGCTGGGCGCGGCCCTGAACATTGCGGCACAAATGGGCGACTTCTTTGAATCCGCGCTCAAGCGCGCCCTTGCCGTCAAGGACTCGGGCAGCATACTGCCCGGCCACGGCGGTCTGCTGGACAGAGTGGACAGCCTGCTGCTGGTGGTGCCCGTTTACGCCCTGCTGCGCACCATCCACCCGTTTTTCGGGTAATCGCCAAAACATACACGGGAACTGTCGTGAAAACATATATTTCCCCCTGGCCCACTCCCGAAAACATGCCTGCGTGGCCCCGCGCGGTAGTCATACTCGGGTCCACCGGTTCCATAGGCACCAACGCGTTGGACGTGATCGGCCAGCATGAGTCCATGTTCCGCGTCACCGCCCTTGCCGGGGCCACCAACGCCACGCTGCTGGCAAAACAGGCCGCTCGTTTCCGTCCGCCCTATCTCGCGGTCATCTCCGACGAGGTGGCCCATGAACTGCAAACCCTGCTGCCTTCGGGCTACGCCCCGGAAATCCTCACCGGACCAACGGCATACGTGACCCTTGCGGAACTGGAACAGGCCGACCTGGTGCTCTCCACCATCGTGGGAGCCGCCGGGTTCCTGCCCACGCTGGCCGCGGCAAAGGCGGGCAAGGCCATAGCACTGGCCAACAAGGAATCTCTTGTGCTTGGCGGCCACCTGATCCGCGAGGCCTGTCAGGCATCCGGTGCCGTGATCCTGCCCGTGGACTCGGAACACAACGCACTCTTTCAGGGGCTCATGGGCCACAACGGCGACAGCGAGCTTAAGAAACTCATCCTCACGGCTTCGGGCGGACCGTTCCGGGGCAGGGACAGAAAATTTCTGGAAACAGTCACCCGTGATCAGGCGCTGGCCCACCCCAACTGGGACATGGGAGCCAAAATCTCCATTGATTCGTCCACGCTCATGAACAAGGGGCTGGAAATCATCGAAGCGTGTCACCTCTATGGTCTGCCCATGCAACAGGTTGACGTGGTGGTCCATCCGCAAAGCATCATCCATTCGCTGGTGGAATACGTGGACGGCTCGCAACTGGCGCATCTTGGCGTGCCGGACATGCGCATCCCCATTGCGCACTGCCTGTGCTTTCCCAGGCGCGTGCCTCTGGACATGCCCGGCCTGAACCTTGCCGACGTGGGCAACCTGACCTTTGAGCAGCCGGACATGCAGGCCTTTCCCTGCCTGCGTCTTGCACGGGAGGCGTTTGAATCCGGCCCTGCACACACCATCGCGCTCAACGCGGCCAACGAAGTGGCCGTGGAACTTTTCCTCAAGGAGCGTATCCGTTACATGGACATTCCGGCCATGATCGAACACGCTCTTGAATCCGTGGGCAACGAAAACGTTGCCTGCGCAGACAGTGTGCTGGCTCTGGACAGGGCCACACGAGAAAAAGCCATGACCCGGGCCTAGCCTTTTTTCGGGCAATGGTTATTATTCCGTAATGCGTGCGCTGCAATGCGCGCCAACGACCAACACGGAGCATACACTTGACGAGTATCATCGCAGTCATCGTCGTCCTTGGCGGCCTCATATTCTTTCATGAACTCGGACATTTCGTGGTTGCCCGGCTTTTGGGCATGGGTGTAAAAGCCTTCTCCCTCGGCTTCGGCCCCAGAATCTTCGGCTTCCGCTCAGGCAACACGGACTACCGTTTGTCGGCCTTTCCGCTGGGCGGATACGTGCAACTGGCCGGGGAATCCGGCGAACCTGAAGAGGATGACCTGTTTCCCGAAAACAAACTCTTCTCAGCACGTCCGCCATGGCAGCGCATGCTGGTGGTGGCGGCCGGTCCGGTATTCAACTTCCTGTTGGCCTTTCTCTGCTTCTGGGGCTTGCTGCTGGCCAACGGCGAAATGGTCATGGCGCCCACTGTGGGCGAAGTTGTTCAGGGTTCCCCGGCACAGACGGCCGGAATCCAGTCCGGCGACACCGTGCTGTCCATCAACGGCCTCAAGGTCACCTACTGGCGCGACATGGTGGAAGAAATCCGCAAGGAAGGCATCCGTCCGCTCCAGCTTGAAGTGGACCGCAACGGCACCACGGAACGATTCACCCTGACCGCGCGGCTGGAAAGCCACAAAAACCTGTTCGGCGAAGATGTGAAAATTCCCATCGTGGGGGTCAAGGCCTCGGGAGAGATGACCTCCATACCTGTGGAGGGTAGCGGGTTCGTTCCGGCCATGGAACAGACGTGGTACTCCATGAAAATGGTGGTCATGGGCTTTGTAAAGCTGGTTGAGCGCATTGTTCCGCTCGATACCATCGGCGGCCCCATCTTCCTGATGCAGGCCGTGCACGAGGGCACCAAGTCCGGCATCAACGAACTCATCTACCTGACCGCCATCATCAGCATCAACCTCGGCATCATCAACCTGCTGCCCATCCCTGTGCTGGACGGCGGGCACATCGTCTATTTCACGCTGGAAATGATCATGCGCCGCCCGGTCAGCGACCGTTGGCGCGCCCTTGCCACGCGCATCGGCATCATGTTCCTGCTCGCACTCATGACACTGGCCATATACAATGACATCCGCAGACTGCTCTCATGACGGCACAGGCCTGACACTGGCCCTCAACGGCTGCGAGGAACGCCTCCAATTCGTTCTCGGCAGCGAGTCCGGAACCCTGCTGGCTTCACGCCAGTGGACCGTACCGGGCCAGTCCGTCAGATTCCTTGTGCCGGGAATTGCCGAGACAATGGAGTCCCTCGGCCTGCCCATGAAGGACATCTCCCGCATTGCAGCGGTACGAGGACCGGGAAGCTTCACAGGGATGCGCCTTGTGCTTGCTGCGGCCATGGGGCTGGCCGCCGGGCACGCCACGCCCGTGGCCGGACTGGACTACCTGCCCCTGCTGGCGGCAGGTCCGGCCCCCCTGCTCGACGGTGTCGTGCACGTGCTGACCTACGCCCGCCGCGGTTTGGTGTACATGCAGAGCTTTGACGCCCCGCAGGCCCTGCCCCAAAGTGCTCCTCGCGCCCTGGGCATTGCCGAGGCCTGCGAAGCCGTGGCCGGCGGCGACCCGCTCGCCTGTTTGCTGGGCAGCGGACTGCGCAAGAACCCCGAACAAATCGCAGCGCTGACCGCCCACATGCCGGGACTGCGCATTCTGGACACACGCTGGGACAACCCCACACCGGAGGCCCTGTTGCGCGCGGCACAGAATGCCGAGGCCGTTCCCGGCGATATCGAGCCTCTCTACCTGCGAGCATCGGATGCCGAGGACAACCTGCCTCAGATAGCCGCCAAACGCGGTATGGACCCGAAACAGGCCCAAAAACGGCTGTACAAGTACTCCTGACCACCGCACGAAAAACGGCGGCCCCGAAAGACCGCCGTTCCAACGCGTTCGCACCCTGCCCGGCGCAACGCGGTTTCATTGTCACTGTTCATCAGGCCGTAAGGCGGTCCACGGTCTGGGATATCTGCCTGCCCAGAGGGGTCTTGCTGGAAATCTCGCGCTCCAGATTGGTGATGCCCTTGAGCACCGTGGAATGTCGGCGTCCCAATTTGTCGCCGATGGCCTTGAGGGAAAGGTCCGTGTGCTTGCGTGCCAGATAGAAGGCGGTATTACGTGCCAGCACAATCTGCCGCTTGCGACTTTTGGATACGAGCTGGTCTTCAGAAAGGTCGTAACTCTTGCAGACAAAATCAATGATATGCCGGAAATCCGGGGAGGCGTTGGCTGCTGCGTAATTCTCCAGCACGTCCCAGGCAAGGTCCATGGTAACAGCCCGATTGAGCAGCCGCGCCTTGAGCACAAGATTGTTCAGGCAGCTTTCCAGCTGGCGGATGTCCGTGGTGATGCGCTCGGCCAGCAGGTCGGAAACCTCCACGGGAACATCAACCTGCAGCTTGCGCGCCTTCTCCTGCACGATGAGCCGGCGGGTCTGCAGATCCGGGCGTTCTATGTTGGCCAGAAAACCGGAACAGAAGCGTGAAACCAACTGGCTGTCAATGCCGTTCAGTTCGCGGGGCAGATACGGGCTGGTCAGCACAACTCGGCAACCGCGTTCGCGAAGGGCGTTGAGCGTGCAAAGCAACTCGTTCTGCATCTTTTCCTTGCCCTGGAAGAAATGAATATCTTCCAGCAGGAGCACATCCACGGTTTCGCGGAACTGGGTCTTGAACTGGTTCATGCTGTTGGCGCGAATGGCCATGACCAGACGGTTGGCAAATTGTTCGGCGGACAGGCAGGCCACATTGATGTTCTTGCGATTGGCTTTTCGGGAAAGATCGCGCCCAATGGATTGCAGCAGATGCGTCTTGCCCAGTCCGGGGGCCGAACTCAGGAAAAGATGGTCTGAATGCATGCAGTCGGCACACAGGCTCTTGCTTGCGGCACACGCCAATTCATTGGAAGGCCCGACCACGAAATCATCAAAGGAAAAACGCCAATTGACCGTGGAGGCCTTGGGAACCTGCACGATGGGAAGCCCAGCCTGCCGGGGAGCGGCAGCCGGGGCGGGTTTTATTTTGGTTTTTCTGCGTACCGCCTGGGCAGGGCGATCACCGAGCACGGCAATATCGATTACGGGCTCCGTGGACAAAACTTGCCTGGCAGCATCGCAGATGGAAGAAAGCAGCCTGTCCCTGACCCAGTTGGCAACGAAATCGTTGGGGGCAGTAATCCGAATGCGGTTCCCGTCGACCACCCCTTTCAGGGGTTTGATCCACACGGTGAACATCGCAGGGTTCAGGCTCTTTTCAAGAGAGTTGAGTATTTGGTTCCAGGCAGTCGTCGTCATGCGTCAGTTTATTATGGAAACAGCATCCGCTCGACAACTTTCAATTTCGAGACCGAGACAAGACAGCCACCAACTTTTATTGACAGCCCAACGCCAATCCAACTACTTGATTTTAATCACTTAAACACGAAACCCTTATCCAGCAAGGCAAAAAAAGGAAAGGCATGAAACAGCCAAGTGACAAGGCTTCCCTGAGTGTCAAGAAAAAAAACAGACAAGATATACACAAACGATGAAATATTTTTCAACAGCCCTTAAATGTCATTATCATGAAATATCTCAAAATTCGGCCATATTTTTTATCACTCAACATCAACTTCTTGACAAAAAAATATTTCCACGAATTGAAAATCAACATCATCGACCGATAAAATACTGAATTTACTACGCTATGCTGAAAAAGACAGAATTCGAGTTCTTTTTTTTGAAAAGCAGCGAATACATATTGACATTCGATACCCCCCTGAATGCAAGGATTTTGCTCCATTGAATTTTGAACATGCTCCAATTCTCGGCATTACCAATGTTTTTGTATCCTTAACAAGAAAAAGGGACCGACTTTTTTCATCGGTCCCTTTTCATCTTTCCAGCAAACAATTCAGATGTGTTAAGCGCCCTGCTCCCTTGTGGGATATTTCCCGCACGCGAATTTCGGAGATTCCGGGCAATACCCCAACTGCTCGCACCGCGCACCGGCTGTTTCGAAAATGGCAGGCAGTTCCTTTTTGGCCAGTTCCAACATCTGCTGAGCCATGGCCCGCACTTCCCATTGAGCGCGCATACAGCAGCGAAGACTGAAAAAATGAAGCAGGCTGCGACAATTCATGGTCACAACGATCTTGGTTTCGGCCGCCTGAGGCAGAACAAAGCGCGCATCCTCATTGGCCTTGGACTTGCGGCCGTTGGCCACGAGAATATCGTGAAGGTCGCCGTAGGCAGCACCAACCTCTTCCATGAACCGTTCAAAACGCTTTTTTGCTTCGGGTATGCGGGCAATGGCCGGCGGAAGCACGTATTCCATGGAATCGGTGACATACCGCTGGCTCTGCTGGGAATAGGAAGCAATGCGATGGCGCACCAGCTGGTGTGAACAGGCCCGGGATATTCCTTCGATGGCATACGTGAAGCTGACGTGTTCGACAGGACTATCGTGTCCGGAATCCAAAACCTTGCGTACAAAATCGGCCTGCACTTCACGTTCGATCTCGCCATTGAGCAGACGCGGCCACATATCGGCCACGAAACCGGCATGGTAACACTGCCGGAACGCGGCATAGATCAGGGAAAGCGCATGTGGGGTCACGCTCAACAGATCCACCCTGAGTTCTTTTTCAGGCATTCCTTGCAACTCCGTATTTTACTGGGAAAACGGCAACCGTAGTCTCCAAAGGGGAGACCGCTGTCGTCGCTTCCGTGGTTACGACAAAAATTCTTGTATACTGTTTCCCGGACAAACCACAATCATGAGCAAACGCTGAGGTCGATCAGCGCCCTACCATGACACCTTTTCCATGACATCTTCAGCCATGTCCTCCACGGAACCCGACGCCTGCACAATGAAATGCAGCGCGGTCATGAATGCGGCCTGCCCGGCCTCGAGCCTTAGGGCACACTCACGCCAGAGCGAATCGGCATCCCCGGAAGGCGACCTGTCCTCCAGGCGTTCTGCCAGTTGGCGGGCATCAGCCATGAGGTAAAAGACTTTGCCCGCACCATGCACGAACGAAACGTTCTCAGGTTGTTCCAGTATGGCCGTGGGGACAACGATCACACGGTTGCCCTCGGCACAATCGCGCTGCAGCGCATCCATGTCCGCCGGCTGACACAGCTGGATGCCCATGCGGGCGGCCAATTCACGCCCAAGGGCGACACGGTTACTCCCGGGAAGTCCAACCAAAAGAATATTTCCGGTGTTGCTCCACATGTCCGCGAAGTCCTCGCGACGTTCTCCCTTGGCAAAGACCTTGGTCTTATCCGCTTCGGAAACTTCCTGTTTTCGTTTGATGAATTGCGTTTTTCCAGCCATTGCAGCCTTCCTTGCAGGTAAACGTGTCAATCGAGTCCCTCTGGTACGATGCCAAGCCGTGTTTCGCAAGCCCTCACAGATTTCGTCATCCGTGGCTGTAAAACAAACATGCGCATGATAATGTTGCAGAAAAACACCACCGTGATATACGTTTTATTAACGAAACAAACAGAACTCAAGGAGTCTTCATGAACAAAAAGTACATTTTCATCGGTGGCGGCGTGCTTGTGGTGGCAATCATCGGTTTCATCATCATGGCCATCCTGAATCTTGGATCGCTCATCAAGCTGGCCGTGGAGGAAGTCGGCCCCAAACTCACGCAGTCCGAAGTAAAACTTGACTCCGCTGACATATCATTCCTTTCCGGCTCCGGCGAACTGGACGGTCTGCTCGTGGGCAACCCCAAAGGTTACTCCGCGCCCAATGCCATCAAGGTGGGCAACATCCGCATGACCGTGGACAAGGGATCCCTGACCACGGACCGCATCATTATTCGTGAAATCGTGATACTCGCCCCGGAAATCACCTATGAAAAGAAAGGCAAGACCGACAACTTCAAGGCACTGATCGCCAACGTAAACAAAGCCATTGCCAGCGAAAAGAAACAGGAAAAAAGCAACGACTCCGGTTCCAAGGAAGAAGCAGGCTCCCAGAAAAAAGTACAGATCGACAACCTGATCATCAAGAACGGCAAGGTCAACCTTGCCGGTGGACTGCTCAAGACCTTCGGCGACAAAGGCATGGGCATCAACCTGCCCGACATCCACCTCAAGGACATCGGCAAGAAAAAGGATACCACCCCGGCTCAGGCGTTCGCTCTGGTGCTCAACGAAATGACCAAGGGCATCGGCTCTTCGGTCGGCAACGTTGCCAAGACCCTGCAGGACACCCTCAAGAAGGGGCTCGAATCCGGCGGCGGCGCAGTGGACAACGTCACCAAGGGCATCAAGAGCCTGTTCGGCGGCGACGAATAACAAACAACCTTCACAGTGCACTCATGAGGACCGTTCCCACCGGAGCGGTCCTCGTTTTTCCTGCAAGCCTTCCCCGACACGGGGCCCCGCTCCAGCCCAAACGGCAGGCTGTGGGAATCGGCTTTTTTGCAGCAGTCTGCCGGGAGCTTGCCCGCAGCGGTCTGATAACGTAACAATCCTCTGCATGAGTACCAGCGGAAAAAGCAGTGATTACCGGGCGGAAAAGGTCCTGTCCGGACCAAACCTCGCGGATATCCGTATTCATATTGACGGCAAAACACGTCACATGTGGGGCAGGCAAGGCATCCAACGCGAGCTGGACCTTGCCGGGACCGTACCGCGGAACGCCTTGCCCGTACTGCTCGGAGCAGGGCTGGGCGTATGCGCCAGACGCCTTGTGGAACAGGGATATGCCGTCATCGTGACCGACCACGATCCCAAAATACGGGAACTGGCCGACCTGCCCCAGACCGTGCAGCTGCTGGACGACCATGTGGACACGGTACGACATCAATTGCACGCGCTGGCGGAAAAGCTGGGAAAGCCTCTGTACCCCGTACGAATTCCCTTTTACCTGCGCCTGAATCCCGACTGGTATGGACGGCTGGCAAAGGAACTCGAATCCTGCGGACACGCCGACTTCTGGCAACGCATGGCCTATCCCCGCTTCCAATCGGCCAAACCGCGCATTCTGTTCATGGATGCGGACTATTTCCTGTCCGGTGAAATACTCACGGCCATGAAGGCCATGGATATCCCCCACGCGGTACTTCCGGTTCCCAGGCAGGGACAACCCGGCCCCAAGTACATGGAAACACTGTTGCATGCGGTCCTCGACTTCAAACCGGACTTCCTGCTCACGGTCAACCATTTCGGGCTGGACCGCCAAGGCAAAATCACGGACCTTCTCCAACGCATGAACCTGCCTCTGGCATCATGGTTCGTGGATAACCCGCACCTCATTCTCTACCGCTATGCGGGGCTGGACTCCCCCAACGTCGTACTCTTTACCTACGATTCCGGAAATATACAGGAGATGAAGAAACGCGGATTCCTTCATGTCCACCATCTTCCGCTTGCCACGGACCCGAAACGGTTCAGACCCGGTGCCGGAAAAGGCAAGGACAGCTGGCAGGCCGATATTTCCTTTGTGGGCAACTCCATGCTCTCGGCCGTGCAAAACGCTCTGTTGCAAACGGGGCTGCATGCAGACCTTGAGCAGCACTATCGAAAACTGGCCGAACAATTCGGACAATCCGACCAGACCTCTGTGGCCGCCTTTCTGGAAAAGACACGCCCGGACATGGCCCGGCAGCTGGAAACCAGCTGCTCCATGGAACAGCACTTGGCTGTGGAAAGCCTGATAACGTGGGAATCCACGCGCCAATACCGCCTTGCATGCGTAGAAAAGACCCTGCCGTTCGCACCGCTCATTGTGGGCGACGCAGGATGGAAAGAACAACTGGGAAACCCCAATGCGTGGCGGCATCTGGAACGGCTGGACTACTACAGGGATCTGCCGCGCTTCTACCCCCGCTCCACTGTCAACTTCAACTGCACCAGCCTGCAAATGAAGGGAGCCGTCAACCAACGCGTGTTTGACGTCCCGGCCTGCGGCGGATTCCTGATTACCGACCACAGGGAACAGCTGGAAGCCTTGTTCGAGCCCGGCACGGAATGCATCACGTACGACGATCAGGCGGCAATCCCGGAACTGATTCGGCAATACCTTTCGGACACGCCTGGACGCACCGCGGTGGTCCAGGCCGCCCGCGCCCGAATACTGGCCCGGCACACCTATGAACACCGCATGCAATCCCTGTGTGCGACCATGCGGCAAACCTTCGCCTGACCGCCCCCCTCCTGCCACGCGTCCACCCATAGCAGACCGCCCCCATATCTATATAATGATATGTCCGGCCCCGGAAGACCGCACACAGGATGATGGCATCAATTTCCGCTCCCCCTGTTCAGCCCGGCCCGCTACTATCGACCCTAACCATCCACAATCTATGGCTATTTTTCAGAAAAGCCGACCCAAAAGGCCCAGTGGTTCGCCAACCCACGTCCGACTTATCCAGCCCAAAAATAAAGATTTATCATTCACCCTAAAGTTTTCTGCACTCGTACCGATAAATTGAGCACAAGTAAGAGGAAAGTCGGTCATTGGATTTGACCGACAAAAGGCAAGGAAGCCGCAGAACACTTTCAAGGAGGAAAACCCCATGTCCATGGTTATTAACCACAACATGATGGCAATGAACGCCTCTCGTAACCTGGCCAACTCGTACAGCGCCCTTGGCGTTTCCACCAGGCGCCTGTCGTCGGGTCTTCGCGTCGGCACCGCTGCTGATGACGCCGCAGGCCTGGCCATTCGCGAACTCATGCGTTCCGACATCACGTCCCTGAACCAGGGTATCCGTAACGCGAACGACGGTATCTCGCTCATCCAGACTGCGGACGGCGCTCTCAGCGTCATCGATGAAAAGCTCATCCGCATGAAGGAACTGGCGACCCAGGCCGCGTCCGGTACCTACAACTCTGACCAGCGCCTGATCATCGACTCCGAATATCAGGCCATGGCTTCGGAAGTCACCCGAATCGCCAACTCCACGGACTTCAACGGCATTTACCTGCTCAACGGTAACCTGTCCGGTGAAAACTCTGCCCACAACGGTCACGGGCTGAACTCCACTGGTCCGCTGAAGGTCCACTTCGGTACCGGCAACGACTGCGCAGAAGACTACTACTACGTGGCCATCGGCACTTCCACCGCTTCCGCACTGGGCCTCGGCCATGACGCTGGCGCCAAGACCGGTTCCGGTGAAGAAGTGAACGCAGGTAAGACGATCTCCACCCAGGCTCTGGCTCAGGCCTCTCTGGATGCGATCAACAACGCCATCATTTCCAAGGACAAGATTCGTGCAAACCTCGGTTCCCTGCAGAACAGGCTCGAGAACACCGTGAGCGTGCTGCAGATTCAGGCCGAAAACATTCAGGCTGCGGAATCGCAGATTTCCGACGTCGACGTGGCAACCGAAATGACCGAATTCGTGCGCCAGCAGATTCTGACTCAGTCCGCAGTGAGCATGCTCTCCCAGGCGAACAGCCTGCCCAGGATGGCCATGTCTCTCATGGGCTAACATTGACGGAATCAAATCGATTCGTCGCAATGGCAGGCCGGGCAGCTATCAGGGCTGCCCGGCCCTTTGCTTAACTGGCATTTGACTTGCAACAAAACTGACGGAGAACAAAGGACGGCAAATATTTCCCAGAAGGATTCATCATGGCGACAGATTTAGTTTCCGGACAAATATCATTCGCAGGCCTCGGCAGCGGCACAGACTTCAACGCCCTCATTGAGGGGTTGATGAGTATTGAGCAGCGCCGCGTAACCTCGCTGGAAACATGGAAGGCCACATGGGAAGAAAAGGTTGAGGAGTTCAAGGACCTGAACAGCAAGATGCTCAGTCTGCGCTCAACCCTGAAAAACTACGATACCGTCAACGAATTTCTCGCAAAAAGCGTGAGCACGACCGACTCAAGCGTGCTCACGGCCTCCGCCGACGGCGATGCCGAGTCCGGCAACTATCAGGTAGAAATCGGCAGCCTGGCCTCAAACGATGTCTTCATCACCAGCTCCGGCGTCAGCGACTTGAACACCTCCGTGGTCACGGGCAACTCGAACTTCACGTTCTCTTATGGTGGCGAAAGCTATACAGTAAGCAACATTGCCGCCGGAACCACCCTTGCCGGGCTGGTCAACACCATCAACACAAATCCGGAATCGAGCAAACACATCAGGGCATCCACGATCTTTGACGGCACCAACTACCACCTGCAGCTCGCGGGGCGGGATCTTGGCGCCGACAACCAACTGGTCATTTCCAACACGGGATCCATACTGTTCGGGCCTTCGGACTTTCAGGAAACCCAGGATGCCAGCAACTCCCAGATGCGCATCAATGGATTTCCCTCCGCCGCGGGAGGGTGGCTGGAACGTGATACCAACACGATTACGGACGTGATTGACGGGTTGACTCTCAATCTCAAGGAAGCCTCGCCGGGTTCCACCGTCAAGGTGACCGTTGCCACGGACACGGAACAAATCAAGGAAAACATCCGCACCATCGTGGATGAAATCAACGAGGTTCGCCAAAAGATATTCGACATAACAGCCGTGGACGATTCCCAGGAAGAAGTCAAAGGCTCAATCCTCACCGGCAACTACGGAATACAGATCATCTCGCAAAAGCTGAACGACATCACCGCGCAAAAAGGCGTGGCTTTCGATTTCTATAACGACGAAACCGGTGAAGGCGATCTTTTCTCGGCTCTTTCGCAAGTTGGCATAACCACGGACGCAGAAAAAGGTTCTCCCACATACGGCCTGCTGATCATCAAGGAGGATTCCGACGATCCGTCCAAGAAGTTCATGACGCTGAACCATGCCCTGGACGAAGACCCGGATGCCGTGGCCCGGCTGTTTTCCGACAACCTGAGGGGCGAAAGCAAAAGTGCAGACCTTTCCTACATCGCGTCTGTGGACGGCATGACCTCGGCGGGTGTGCACGAAGTGGAAATCATCACCAGCGGAGCGGGAATATCCAGCGCCACCATTAATGGTGAAGCCGTGAGCATTTCCGCCGACGGGCTGACAATCACGGGGCAACAGGGCACCGAGGCCGCCGGTTTGCAGGTCCGGCTGACCAACTTCCAGCCCAACACGACCATCACCGGCGACATCAACCTCAAGGACGGCAAGGTCAACGAACTCATCGACGAATTGAGTGTCCTGACCAAGGAATACAATGAATTTACCGACGATGGCGGCCCGCTGAATGTGCTCATTCACAACTATGGCGACATCATGGATAGCATCGACAAAAAAATCCTCTTTGAGGAGAACCGTATCGCCAAGATGGAGTACAACTACAAGTTAAAATTCTCCAGACTTGACGCTACACTCAACAAATACAGCAACATACAAACACAACTGTCGAGCCAGATATCGCAGTTGCCGACATCATAGAGTCCGCAGGGAAGGAGCTGAACCATGTCCAATCCGGCAAAAGCCTATCTCACCACCCAGGTTGAAACCACAACCAAGGGCGAACTGCTGCTCATGCTTTACGAGGCGGCCATCAAATTCCTGAAACGAGCCAAGATCGAAATGGAAAAAAAGGATTACGCCCAAAAAGGCATCTACATTTCCAAAGCCATGGACGTCATCAGCGAACTGGCCAACAGCCTGAACAAGGAAAAAGGCGGCGAGATCACGACCAATCTCCACAGCCTGTACATGTTCTGCAACATTCATCTGGCCAAGGCCAACATAAAGATGAACCCCGACATGCTCGACGAGGTCATCAGGATTCTCGACGGTATTCGCTCGGCCTACGCGCAAGTTGTCCCGGCCATGGAAAAAGGCGTTGTCTCCCCGGGGGTCAAGGGCACCGAACAGCCTGCAACTCCGGCAGCTCAGGCAGCCCCCAAACCGGATATACAACCCAAGGCGTCCCCTCCGGTGCCGGAAATCCCAGACCCCGCACAAACGGCTGCGCCGGAAACAGAGACTGCCCACGAGCAAAAGGTCGAACCGGCAAAGGCCGCACCGACCAAAGGAGAGGCACCGGCAAGTGCCAAAGCTGTTGAGGACTCGGCCCCACAACAGCAGCCTGCGGCCGAACCAGCTTCGGCCCCGAAAGCCAAGCCGGCCGCCAAACCCGCACCGCCAAACCAGCCCATGGCACCCAAGCCCATGGTCAATCCCATGCGCCTGCGCGCAAACAACGCCTACGCCAACAATCGTTAATTCGGACGGCCGCTCTTCGGAGCGGCCGTTTTCCTTCATAGCAAACCGTTATATCAAGCAATTTACGTAGTGCCATTTACTTTGGCAACGGCATGTGTCACGTTTCGTTCATGTCCGCAAAACCAGTGCGCGTTCTGCATGCCGCCAAATCTCTGGGTTTGGGCGGTACGGAAAAGGTGATGCAGCAATTTGTCACCGGGCTGGACACTGCCCGGTTCGAAACCGCGGCGTTCGCCTTTGCCGACGGTCCTCGCGGCCCGCAAATCCGTGAACAGCATATCCAGACCTTCGTGAGTCAGGACTTTCTGGCCGTGCTCCAGCGATTTGAGCCGCACATCGTGCATGTCCACCGTGCAGGTTGGCCGGAAACCGACCTGCTCGGCCCGATCAAACGTGCCCGTATTCCCGTGGTGGTGGAAACCAACGTATTCGGCAGGCACGACCCCTCGCCCCTTGGCAGGATCATCGATCACCATCTTTTCGTTTCCCGTTTCTGCCTGGAACGATTTCACAAGACCACCGGAGTGGAACCGGACCCGACACGCTATTCATATCTGTACAATCCAGTGGATACGGACCTGTTCGCAGCCACGGCAAAACCACACGATTTTTCCGTACCGGCAGCAGGACGTATCTCAAGACCCGATCCCGGAAAATGGTCGCCGCTGGCCCTGGAATTCCTCCCATCGGTAATCAGGGAAATCCCGGATTTTCATTACCACGTCATCGGCGGCATCCCCGAGGCACAGGACTACGTGGAAAAAAACAGGCTGCAAAAGTACGTCACATTCCATGGCCCCGTGCATACGGACCCGGAACTGGCCGAATTTCTGGACAACGTGTCCCTGTTGACCCACGCCAACGACACCGGGGAATCATTCGGACTGGTCATCGCCGAGGCAATGGCCTGCGGCCTGCCCGTTGTCACGCACCCGTGTCAGGGCCTGCGAGACAACGCCCAACTCGAACTGGTGGACCATGGCGCTACCGGTCTGGTGGCGCGCAATGTCGAGGAATACGCCGCAGCCGTGCTCTGGCTGTTGCGACATCCGGAACAGGCCAGAGCCATGGGCAGGGCCGGACAGGAAAAAGCCGTCCGACTGTTCCGCATGCAGGACACGGCAGACAGGCTGGGCACGCTGTACCGGACGTTGCTTGAACGCAAGGGAATGATGCCATGAACCTGCTGAGTACCTACGCCAAGGAAGTGCTTTCCTTTCGCATGGACGGCGAACCCGAGCCTGCAGTTTCGACACCGTTGCCGCCCGAACGCCGGGAACAATGGATCACCCGCTGTCTGCAAACCCTGCAACAACGCCAATTGAACACGGTGCTCCTCTTCGGCATGGGGACGGGAGAGTTGGCCCAGAATCTGGCCCGCAAGGCCCCGCAACCAACCCGGTTGGTGGTCGTGGAACAGGTTCCTGCCACGGCGAGGGCGCTGGCTCCGGTCCTTTCACAGCATTGGGAAATCATGGCGGACTGTTCCATGTGGGCCTGCCTGTGCCTTGCCTCGCTCAGCGGCATAACCGCAGCAACGACCCATCTGTGCCTGAATCCGGAACTGCCGGCAGGCCCGCAGCGCACTGCCAACCAGACCCTGCAGCGGCTCATGACCCGCATCGGCCCTGAAACCATTTCCCGAACAGATATTCAATGTGATCTTTCAGCCGCAGCCATTCTGAGCCCGGATGAGCCGGAACTTGAAATCTTCTTTGGCCAATTCCCGAAATGGATTCGGGAACTCTGCGTGGTCTGGGATGCGCCGGAAGTGCCCGACATATCCATATCCTGCCCGGCCCGGCTCCGACAGGTGGCCCAGCCACTCACCGACTTTTCCTCACAGCGCAACCGCATGCTGTCCATGTGCTCGGGCAGCCATGTACTCTATCTGGACGGCGACGAAATGCTGCATCCCGGCCATTGGGACATGATTCCGGCCCTGTGCGCCCATGACAAGATCAACAGCGTATTCTTCCCGCGCCAGACCCTCTATCCGGACGAGGCCCACACCAAGATCGGCCTGGGCTTGTGGCCGGATCTGCAGTTGCGGCTCTTCCGGAATACCGGATCGGCACATTTCGAACGTCCCATTCATGAACGGCTGACGGGCGTGGACCGGGCCGTGGCCATTGCGCTGGACATGCCCATCCAACATCACAGCAGGCTGCGCAAAACCCAGCAGCAGCTGGAAGCCAAGCTGGCCCGGTTCGATGCGGCGGCCAACCGGGAAAACATGCACCTGCTCAACAGGGAATACCCGCAAATGCCCACGGCCCTGCTCAACGGCTTCGCGCAACCAAAGCAATGCCGCCTGCTTGTCCTGCCTGACGACGTGCACATCTGAAAGCCGTGAACGCACTTGCGGCAATTGCGCCATGCTTGATTCTCACGTACAAAGTGGGTAGGACCATTACTCCTTACAAACCGACTAGAAACAAGGACCCACGATGCGGATCACCTGCCCGGAATGCCAGTTTTCGCGCACCATAGACGAAACCAAGATACCTCCTCGCTCCGTTGTTGCCACCTGTCCGAAATGCAAAACAAAATTTCGCTTTCGCGCTGACCCGGAAGAAGATAATTTCGAACTGCACGAGTCCGGTGAAAACGAAACGGCCACAACGACGCCGGACACTCGGACAACGCAGGAATCGTCCACGGCTGAACAGAAACCGGCCATGCCGGAACTGCACGACCCTGCAGAAAAACCCGGGGATGAACTCTGGCGGAAAATCGGCGACATGCCTCCGCCGCCGGACTCGCAGGAACCGGAACGGCAATGGGCACAATCCGAAGAACAGCCCGAAGCGATGAACGGGGCTGCAGGCGACCACGACATGCCCATGATCGAGGTCCCCTTTGAACGCCTGGACAAATACGGTTTCTTCCCGGGCCTGTTCACCACCATCAAACGGGTGCTTTTTTCGCCGCGGCTGTTTTTTTCGGTTATGCCGCTGGGCCGAGGCTTTGCCCGTCCACTCCTCTTTGCCCTGATGATTCTGGTGCTGCACGACATTTTGCAGGCCGCATACCTCAAAACCGGCATCCTGCCGCCCGTGGGATTCGGCGGCGAACCGATCTCCGCGGCCGAGGCCAGTGAATTCAACCCATTTTCCCTGATCATGTTCTCCCCGTTCATGTGGATCACGGTCCTGTTTTTTTCCGCGGGGGTACACCACCTGCTGCTCACGGCCCTCAAGGCGGCGGGCGGCAAATTTGAAGCCACCTTCCGTGCTGCGGCTTATGCGACCGCACCCATCATGCTCGGCTACATTCCCGTTGCCAACGAGACTGTTTTCAAGGCCCAGATGATGATCATTTTCGCATGGAACATGGTCATCACGGTTGTGGGCTGGAAATGCCTGCACAAGACTTCGTATATGCGCGCCGGACTGGCCGCGGCCATTCCCATGGCCGTACTCATTCTGGCCATGCTCTCGTCCATGGTGACGAATTCGCCCACGGTCTGAGGTACCAAGGAGCTGCGATGCTCGGATGGATCGCTGAAAAATGGAAGTCGTGGCGGGCCTACCGCAAACTGATACATGAGGTTGACCCGCGCAACTTCCGGAAAATGGCTGCGGAAATCCATGAACTCGCGCAGCTGGCCGCACGGGTCTGCCCGCCCGGACAGGACCTGACCGAGCAGATAACCAACATCGACCGGGAAATGAAACGCCTTGAAAAAATGGCCATGCGGCCGGAATTCAAACGATTGTCCACGGGCAAACGGCTGTTGCTGCGCCAGGGCCTGGAGGAATCGCGCGAACAACTCCTGCACGCCATCGGCACAGCCCCCAGCGTCACCACCACACTGCAGTAATTCAACGCGGTACGTATTTTGCTTATGTTCATGGCATAGGCCCGATACCGTCGGAAGTCCGTCGGCACGAACGGGTGCGGAGCAACCCTAATCCCACAACGCCATGAAAAAACTTCTGTCTTTCATCTTCTTTGTATTCCTGGGTGCCTGCGCCCATGTGGACCCGTCCATCACGCAGAAAACCAAGGTCTACACGGACGCCCCCCTGCACAAGTCCAAAGTGGTCATGAGCGCCCAGCCGCGCGGCCGCCAGCTACAACCGCTCACAGCCCTGTTCCTGCCCTTCTACATGCAGGAGCCCACGCCCGACTATCAGTTGCTGGGCGACCAGATCGGCGGTCTTTTCTATGAAAACTGGCGAGCCAGGCAGATGTTCCCCATCTTCGAATTCGCCGCAGGTCAAACCTTCCGGGGCCGCAACAACGCCATCGCCATGGCGCGCAGCCGTGGCGCGGATCTCGTTGTGGTGGGCTTCGTACCCCACATGATCAGCGGCTCCAATCTCGGGGACACCGACATCTCCCTGCAAGTGAAAATCTACGAGACCCGAACCGGGGCACTCCTGTTCGACATGGCACAGGCCGGCCGCATCGAGTTCCGCGGATCGCGGGACTGGATCGTGGTATCCCATGAGCAACGCATGCCAAGCAGCCCGCTGTTCAAGCTGGTTCGATCAATGGCCGACGACATGGCTGTTCCCGTGCAATCATGGTTGCCCACGCCGGGTACGCCGCTTCCCTATGCCAACAACACCGAAGAAATCGTCAAAGGCATGACAAAAACCCAGCCGGGCACGCCTCCTCCGGGAAACACACAGGCAACAGGGCAAAGCAGGCAGACCGGAACGAATGCCGATGAAAAACCCCTGACCGACAGTTCCACCCTTGAGCGCGACCTCAAGGATGAAGCCACGGCCCAGCAGGGCGTGAGCCTGAACATCCTCTTCGACGTGGACAAAGATGTGATCCGTCCGACGTCCTACCCCCTGCTGGATTCGCTGGGACAGGCCCTGCTTTCTCCCGAACTCAAGGGAAAATCCGTCATGGTTGCGGGACACACCGACTCCGATGCCGATGCCCAGTACAACCTCAAACTTTCCAAACGTCGGGCCGAGGCCGTGAAGCGATATCTGGTGGCCAAATTCCAAATCGCTCCCGAACGCATCACAACGGTGGGCTATGGCAAATCCAACCCGGTGGCCCCCAACGACACTCCAAAAAACAAGCAGCGTAACCGCCGCGTGGAGGTCCGGGTGCTCAAATAGGAATCATTCTTGACAAATAACGACAAGGCCTTACCATCTGAACAGGCCTGAAAGGGAACGGAACCTC
The DNA here is from genome assembly GCF_008830225.1 of Pseudodesulfovibrio senegalensis. Lineage (NCBI taxonomy): Bacteria > Pseudomonadati > Thermodesulfobacteriota > Desulfovibrionia > Desulfovibrionales > Desulfovibrionaceae > Pseudodesulfovibrio > Pseudodesulfovibrio senegalensis. The sequence continues at coordinate 371,755 of NZ_WAIE01000002.1, read as the reverse complement.
GGGTGCCGTTCCCTTTTTCGGCTTTCGAGTCACCGCCTTTTATGATACCCCATCATCACACTTTATAGCGAGGAACTACCCAATGATAGGCATTTCAAAATTGTATTGCGGTTCGGTCGAGCCGTCCGACGCCCTGCGGTATGGCCGCGAGTCCGGGCAGCTCCCTTCTCATCTTTTGCAATTCTCCAAAGACAAAAAGCCCGTTGTAGTCTGGAACATGACCCAGCGGTGCAACCTCAAGTGCGTGCACTGCTACGCGCAGGCCGTGGACCCCAGCGATCACAAGGATCCCATTTCCACGGACAAGGCCAAGGAAATCATCGACGACCTTGCCCAGTTCGGCGCTCCGGTCATGCTCTTTTCCGGCGGAGAACCGCTGGTTCGTGAAGACCTGACCGATCTGGCAAAATATGCCACCAGCAAAGGCATGCGCGCGGTCATTTCCACCAACGGCACGCTCATCACCAAGAAAAAGGCTGCAGAACTCAAGGAAGTGGGCCTTTCCTACGTGGGCATCTCTCTTGACGGCTCCGAAAAAGTCCATGACGACTTCCGTGGCGTAACCGGAGCCTACAAGCAGGCTCTCAAGGGCGTTGAAAACTGTATGGCCGAAGGCCTCAAGGTTGGCCTCCGCTTCACCATCAACAAACGCAACGCCGTGGAAATCCCGCACCTGTTCAAGGTGTTGGAAGACATGGAAGTGCCCCGCATCTGTTTCTACCATCTGGTCTATTCCGGACGCGGTTCCGAACTCATCAAGGAAGACCTTTCCCATCAGGAAACCCGCGACGTTGTCGACCTGATCATGGACAAGACCCGTGAGCTGTTCGACAAGGGCAAGCCCAAGGAAGTGCTCACGGTGGACAACCATGCGGATGGTCCCTACGTATACTACCGCATGCTCAAGGAAGATCCGGCACGCGCCGAACAGGTCAAGGAGCTGTTGCAATGGAACGAGGGCAACTCCTCGGGACGAGGCATTGGCTGTATTTCCTGGGACGGCAAAGTGCACGCAGACCAATTCATGCGCCACCACACCTTCGGCAACGTGCTGGAACGCCCGTTCTCCGAAATCTGGACCGACGAAAACATCGAGCTGCTGCACAAGATGAAGGATAAGCGTCCCCATGTGGGCGGCCGCTGTGCCAAGTGCCGCTTCCTGAATATCTGCGGCGGCAACTTCCGCGCCCGGGCCGAAGCCTACCACGGCGATTTCTGGGCCGAAGACCCGGCCTGCTACCTGACGGACGAAGAAATCACCGGCGAACCGCTGTAAACCGCACGGAGCGCATCATGTCCATGCTCGAATTCCATAGAGGCCGCCGACTGCGCATGTCCGCGACCCTGCGCGAAATGGTCCGGGAAACCGAAATCCGGCCTCAGGACCTGATCATGCCCTACTTCGTGGCCGAAACCGACGATGCGGATTTCCGCAAACCCATCGGTTCCATGCCCGGGCAATACCAGCTCTCGCTGGCACAACTGGAAAAACAGGTGGCCGAGGCCGTGAAAACCGGCCTGCGCAGCCTGATCCTGTTCGGCATCCCCGCGCAAAAGGACGAGGCGGGGTCGCAGGCCTACGATAAACAGGGCATCGTTCAGCAGGCAATCCGCATGCTCAAGGACAAATGGCCCGATCTGGTGGTCATCGCCGACACCTGCCTGTGCGAATACACCTCGCACGGGCATTGCGGCATGGTCAGCAAGGACGGCGAGGTCCTCAACGATCCGACCTTGAACCTGCTGTCCCAGACTGCCGTGGCCCAGGCCGAGGCCGGAGCCGACATCGTTGCTCCCTCGGACATGATGGACGGCCGCGTGGCCGCCATCCGCGAGGGACTGGACAACGCAGGCTACCAGAACACGCCCATCATGTCCTATGCGGTCAAGTACGCGTCCGCGTTCTACGGTCCGTTTCGCGAGGCCGCAGAAAGCGCGCCCCAGTTCGGCGACCGCAAAACCTACCAGATGGACCCGGCCAACGCGTTGGAAGGCATGCGCGAAGCAGCGGCCGATGTGGAAGAAGGCGCGGACATCCTCATGGTCAAGCCCGGCCTGCCCTATCTGGACATCATCCGCATGGTACGCGACAGCTTCGATACGCCCGTTGCCGCCTATCAGGTCAGCGGCGAATACAGCATGATCAAGGCCGCCGCGCAAAACGGCTGGATCGACGAACACAATGTGGTCATGGAATCCCTCATCGCCATCAAGCGGGCCGGGGCCGACATGATCCTGACATACTTTACCGAAGACGTCCTCAAGACGCTCAATGGATAGTCACATGACACATCAAGGACATCCCAAGGGCTGCCCCCCGGAAGGGCATCCCGGCAACCACCCCGGCGGCCATCCCCACGGCAAGACGCATCCCGGAGCCGAGGGGCCGCCCAGGAAGACTCTGGAAGACGGCAGCCCGATCTGCCGGCTCATCGCCTGGGAAGTGACGCGCTCCTGCAACCTGGCCTGCAAACACTGCCGGGCCGAGGCGCATCCGGAGCCGTACGAAGGAGAGCTGGACACGGCCCAGGCCAAGGCCCTCATCGACACGTTCCCGGACGTGGGCAGCCCGATCATCATTTTCACGGGCGGCGAGCCCATGCTGCGCGATGACGTGTACGAACTGATCGCCTACGCCAAGACCCGCGGTCTGCGCTGCGTGATGGCCCCCAACGGCACGCTCATCACCCCTGAAACAGCAAAAATGATGAAGGACGCGGGCGTTGAACGCTGCTCCATCTCCATCGACGCGCCCGAGGCCGAACAGCATGACGAATTCCGTGGGGAAAAGGGCGCCTTCGACGCTTCCATGCGCGGCATCCAGTACCTCAAGGACGCGGGCATCGAGTTCCAGATCAACACAACGGTGACCCGGAACAACCTGCACCTGTTCAAGGACATCTTCGACCTCTGCGAAAAAATCGGTGCTTCCGCATGGCACATCTTCCTGCTCGTGCCCACGGGCCGCGCAGAAGAACTGGGCGCGGAAATCATTTCCGCCGATGAATACGAAGACGTGCTCAACTGGTTCTACGACTTCCGCAAGACCACGGACATGCAGCTCAAGGCCACATGTGCCCCGCATTACCACCGCATCCTCAGGCAACGCGCCAAGGAAGACGGAATTACCGTCAATTTCGAGAACTTCGGACTGGACGCGGTCAGCCGCGGCTGCCTCGGCGGCGTGGGCTTCTGTTTCATTTCCCACCGCGGACAGGTGCAGCCCTGCGGCTACCTCGACCTGAATTGCGGCAACGTGCTGGAAACGCCGTTCCCGCAGATCTGGCGCAAATCCGAACAATTCCTGAACCTGCGCAATCCCGAAGCCTACGACGGCAAATGCGGACATTGCGAATACGAACGCGTTTGCGGCGGTTGCCGGGCCCGCGCCCATACCATGAACGGCAACTACCTGGGCGAAGAGCCCCTCTGCTCCTATACGCCCAAAAAGAAACCGCGCTCCTAGGGAACGTTTCATGGACAATTACGACAAGCAGATACTCGACATCATTCAGTCCGGCTTCCCGCTGGTTCCGCAGCCGTATGAAGCCGTAGGCAAGCAGGTGGGCCTGACCGGGGCCGAGGTGCTGGCCCGGGTGCGCAAACTCCGCCAAAAGGGAGTGATCCGACGCATGGGCGCCAACTTCCAGTCCAAGAAGCTGGGCTGGCAGTCCACCCTGTGCGCGGCCAGCGTGCCCGAAGACCGCATCGACGAATTCGTTGCCGAGGTCAACCGCCACGACGGCGTTACCCACAACTACCTGCGGGAAAACGACTTCAACATCTGGTTCACGCTCATCGCGCCGGACATGGACGCGGTGGAAGCACTACTGAACGGCATAACGGAAAAGACCGGCATCCGAATCCTGAACCTTCCGGCCTCTCGGATGTTCAAGATCAAGGTCGATTTCAAGATGGACAAATAACCTTCGGGAGAAAGCCATGATCCTTTCACCGTCAATGCTCTCCTCGGATTTCGCCAACATGGAGTCCGAGCTCAAGGCACTGCAAGAAGCCGGACTCGAATGGGTCCATCTTGACGTCATGGATGGACAGTTCGTACCGAACATCACCTTCGGCCCCCCCATCATCAAGGCCATGCGCAAAAAGTCGAACCTGTTTTTCGACTGCCACCTGATGATCGAAGATCCGGGCCGCTACATTCAGGACTTTGCCGACGCCGGGGCCGATCTCATCTGCGTCCATGCGGAAGCCTGCACGCATCTGGAGCGCGTGTGCTCGCAGATAGCCGATGCCGGGTGCAAACCTGCCGTGGCCCTGAATCCGCACACGACAGTGGATTCCATCCGGTACCTTCTGCCGCAACTGCACATGGTCCTGCTCATGTCCGTGAACCCGGGTTTCGGCGGCCAGAAGTTCATCCCCTTCACCATGGACAAGCTGCGCGAACTCAAGGCCATGATCACGGATTGCGGATCACAGGCGCTGATTCAGGTGGATGGCGGCGTCACCCCGGAGAACACCCCCGACCTGGTGCGCGCCGGAGCCGATGTGCTGGTTTCCGGCTCCGCCTTTTTCGGGTTTCCACCGTATTCGCAACGACACAAAACATTCATGGAGGCGGCAGCAAAAGCCTGATCGCCTCGCCCCCCCAGATCAATATTCGAAACAAGACAAAAGGAGCCGCAATGCGGCTCCTTTTATTATAATGGGGCAATCCCTCCAATTCATGCTAAATTAACAACAAAATAAATGGGGGGCTTATGAAATTGAAACTTGGATTGGGACAACGACTGGTGCTGGTTTCCAGCATTATTATTATCGTCCTTGTTGCCGCAACATTGTTTTCGGTCAACCAGGGCACACAAAAACTCACGCTTTCGCTTTCGCAAAGCACTCTCAACGAAAACACGAAATCCGTGGCCATGGCGTTGGAAAACTGGCTTGAAGGCCGTGTCCGGTTCCTGCAACTGCTTGCCCACGATCCGCTTGTGATCATGGCCGCAGATGGCGGGGACTACCAGCAGGCAACAGATCTGCTGCTCAAGGCAAAAGCGGACGATCCCTCCATCGAGTCTTTTTTCGTGCACAATGCCGATGGAATTTCGGTGGTCACCACCAACAAGGGCGGGCGCGGCAAGAACTATAGCTCGCGCGGCTATTACAAAACCATCATCTCCAATGGCCAATCCCAATACATTTCGGATATTACCCTTTCGCCCGTTTCGAAAAAACCGCGTCTTGCCATTGCCGTTCCCATCAAGGCAAACGGGCGCACGCTGGGCTATGTGGGGATGTCCGTCCTTGCCAGCGCGTTTACCGAGACCTTCATCGACCCCATCAAGGTCGGCGACAGCGGATATTGCTACATCGTTGACAAGACAGGGAAAGTACTGGCCCACCCAGACAGGAACCTCATCTTCCAGGACCTGTCCAAATACGATTTCATCATGGAATCCGTGAATCGCAAACAGGGCTTTCTGGAATACGAATGGAAAGGCGACAACAAATACATCTCGTTTGCCGACGTGCCGGCCACCGGATGGATCGTCTCGCTCTCGGTTCTGGAAAATGATCTCATGGGTGAAGCGCATGCCCTTCAACGTCTGCTGCTCATCATCGGCGTGGTGGGCATTCTGGTAACCGTGCTCATCATATATATCGCCATTCGCAGAATGGTCACTACCCCGCTCCAGATCATTCAGGGCAAATTCAAGGAACTGGCCAACGGGCGACTCGACCCGCGCATCACCGGAAACTTCACCGCGGAACTGGCAACACTCCGTGATGCCTTCGTGACCATGGCCGAACGTTTTCTGGACATTGTGCTCAAAGTCAAGGGTGCGGGAGAAAACGTCTCCGCAGGCGGTGAAGAACTCAATGCCGCAGCACAGACGCTTTCACAAGGCTCCACCGAACAGGCCGCAGCCATCGAAGAAGTATCCTCATCCATTGAACAGATGGCGGCCAACATAACCCAGAACGCGGAAAACGCGACCAAGACGGAAAGACTCGCGATCAAGGCCGCCGAAGATGCTCGCGCCGGAGGATCCGCAGTTTCCCAGGCTGTCAGCGCAATGAAAAACATCGCTGAAAAGATCACCATCATCGAAGAGATAGCCCGCCAGACCAACCTGCTGGCACTGAATGCGGCCATTGAAGCGGCCCGGGCAGGCGAACACGGCAAGGGCTTTGCCGTCGTGGCTGCGGAAGTCCGCAAGCTGGCAGAACGCAGCGGAGGCGCGGCAGCGGAAATCAGCGAGATATCCACCCAGAGTGTGGAAGTGGCAGAACAGGCCGGGACCATGCTCGAGCAGTTGGTACCGGACATCACGGAAACTGCTGAACTGGTTCAGGAAATCTCTGTGGCAACCAACGAGCAACACTCCGGGGCCGAACAGATCAACAAGGCCGTTCAGGAACTGGACAAGGTCATCCAGTCCAATGCGTCCATGTCCGAGGAAGTGGCCTCCAGTGCCGAGGAACTGTCCGGACAGTCCATTCAGTTGCAGCAGACCATGGCCTTCTTCAAAACCCGTAGTGAAGATGAGCGGTCCTACGCCACCAAGACGCCGACCGCCACGGCCCGCACGGTTCAGGCCAAGCCTGCGCCCAAGCCCATTGCCGCGGCGCAGACGAAAAATGCTACCAACAAAAGCGGAGTGGCACTGGAGATGGATGACATGGACGAGGAAGACTTCGAGCGCTTCTAAATCCATTGCGGCAGGTTTAAACTTGCGACTCCTGCCCGCAAAGCGTATGTCAGGGGGCCGGAACCGGCCCCCTTTTCATTTTGCCGGAGCCATAACACGAAACACTGCCCCGCACGGCAAAGCACGCAAACAACATGGCGCTCGTCAGTCTTCAGAACATATCCATCAACTTTACAGGAACCCCGCTGCTCAAGGGGGTGAACCTCCAGATCGAACCCGGGGAACGCGTCTGCCTTGTGGGTCGCAACGGCGAAGGCAAGTCCACGCTACTCTCCATCATCAACGGCGATACACCGCCGGATTCCGGGGAAATGGCTGTCAGTCAGGGCGTGCGCATAGCCATGCTGCCCCAGAGTGTGCCCAATGAACTGGGCGGCACCGTATACGACGTGGCCTGCTCGGCACTGGGAACCCTGGGTGAACACCTTGCGGCCTATCAGCGTGCCGCACGTGCGCTGGAGCAGGCCCAAGGCGAACACGATGCGTTGGTCGCCCAACTGGAAAAGGCCCAGCAAATCATTGAAAATGATGACGCATGGGGGGTGCACCGGACTGTAGAAACCGTGCTTTCCCACCTGAACATTCAGGCCGCAGATCAATTCGACACGCTTTCCGGCGGCGTAAAACGCCGTGTGCTGCTGGCCCGGGCACTGGCCTGCGAACCGGACCTGCTGGTACTGGACGAACCCACCAACCATCTGGACATAGCCTCAATCACCTGGCTGGAAGATTTCCTCAAACGCCAGAACCGCAGCCTGCTGTTCGTGACCCACGACCGCACATTCCTGCGCGCACTGGCAACACGAATCGTGGAAATCGACCGCGGCGCCATTACCAGCTGGGACTGCGATTACGACACCTACGTGGATCGCAAGGAAGCCGCGCTGGAGGCCGAGGAATCCCAGAACGCCAAATTCGACAAGAAACTGGCGGAAGAGGAAAAATGGATTCGTAGCGGGATCAAGGCCCGGCGCACCCGCAACATGGGGCGCGTTCGCCAGTTGCAGGAACTGCGCAAACAACGCGGCCAGCGCCGGGAGCGCACCGGACAGGCGGACATGGTCATTCAGGAATCCGAACGAACGGGCAAAATGGTGGCCGAGGTCAAGGGGCTCGGGTTCGCCTATGACGGGAAGCCCATCGTCGACGACTTCGACGCACTGATCATGCGCGGTGATAAAATCGGACTGGTGGGGCCCAACGGCGTTGGCAAGACCACCCTGCTCAAGCTGCTGCTCAAGACATTGGAACCGTTGCAGGGAAATGTGCGCCATGGCGTGAATCTGGAAATCAGCTATTTCGATCAGCATCGCGAACACCTCGACGAAGACAAAAGCGCACGCGAAAACGTGGCCGAGGGTTCAGACTTCGTGGACATCAACGGCAACCGCCGCCATGTACTGGGATACCTCAAGGATTTCCTGTTCACCCCGGACAGGGCGCAGCTGCCGGTCAGCGTACTATCGGGCGGGGAGCGCAACAGGCTGCTGCTAGCCAAGCTCTTCACCCGACCTTCCAATGTTCTGGTCATGGACGAACCCACCAACGACCTGGACATGGAAACCCTGGATCTGCTGGAAGAAATCCTGCTGGATTACTCGGGCACGGTACTGTTGGTAAGCCATGACCGGGCTTTCCTGAACAACGTGGTCACCTCGACCATTGCCTTCGAGGGCAACGGCGTCGTGCGCGAATATGTCGGGGGATACGACGACTGGCTCCGGCAACGGCCCCAGGAGGAAAAGACCAAGGCCAAACCGGCTCAAAAAAAGACGGCCCCGGGCACAAAGACAACGGCCTCCAAAAAACTCAGCTACAAGGATAAATTCCGACTCCAGCAGTACCGGGAAGAACTGAAAAGGCTTCCGGAGCGTATTGAACAGCTTGAAGCGGACATTGCCGCGCGTCACGAACGCCTGGCGGATCCGGAACTCTATCAGCAGGGGGGTGACGTGTTCAACAGCCTGCGCTACGAACTGGAAGAACTGGAGCGCAGCCTCGAAGAAACATTTAGCCGCTGGGAATATCTGGAACAGGCCCTGGAAAACGCGCCCGAAGACCTGTAACCGTCCTACAGGGTTGCCAGACGATCACGCAGATCGTTTTCCAGCTTTTCAAAAATCGCATGCACGGCCTTGCGCTGGCCCTCGACGATGGCGTCCGGCGATCTGCCGGACAGGGGCACGCGCTCCTCGTAACGACCCGAAAACAGGATCGCATCGTCGCTTTCTGCATCCAGCAGGAAGAACTGCATTGCAGCTACGCCTTCCGGCCTATTCCCCGAAAAATCCGCATACAGGGCGTTGACCATGCCTTCCAGAATGTAATCCGACTGCACAAGGCTGGCATCGGCCACAACCTCGCCCACCAGCCCTGCCGAACCGATCCATTGGCGCAAATTCTGGGAGACCATTTCCGCTGGCGGCACAAAAAAGAGATTGTAGAAATCCGACTCCATGCGACCACCGTCCATGCGATAGACCAGCTCCCTGCCATCATAAAGCGGCGATACCTGCATGCGCCGCACCAGCATGACCGCGTCCGGACGCGTCACGGTTTCAGCCGTGCCCCGCTGCACCTCCAGATAATAATGGTGCTTTTCCACGGCCTTCTTGGACAACCCGGCACACCCGCACAACATGAGCAGGCACAACATGGAACCGATCGTCAACGCACTGTTTCGCATGGTTTTCCTCACTTGCTTTCTCCCGGTTCAACCTTATGCGGCGGCTGCCCGAAAATCACGCCCGAGGGGTAGCGTTTGGCCTCTTCGGTCAGTTCCTTGAGATTCTGCAACAACAACCGCGCGTCGCTCATGATGGATTCGATATTGGACTGCTGCCCGGCCACAAGACCGTTGGCCCGGGAAAGCACGGCGTGCAGCTTGCGCACGGCAGACCGCAGGTCCTCGGAGGCCTTGTTCACATTTTCGAATGTGGAAGCAATCTTGTGCAGCTGCTTGTCCAGCGCAGGATCGGCCACGACCTGTTCCACCCTGCCGGTGGCGTTGCGCAGGCTCTTCATGGCCGTGCGCGCATCATGCACCGAGCTCACCAAATCGTCTTCGGACGCCTCGACAATGCGGCGCACCCCGGCCACGGTCCGGGCGGCATCCGGTATCAACTCATCCACGGCCGGGTCCTGAAGCAGCACATTGACCCGGGCCAGAAGCTTTCTGGTTTCCTGCAGGTTGGCAATGATGACCTTGCCCAGTTTCCTGACATCCGCCTTGCGCAAAAAATTGCTCAGAGCCGCGGAGATGTCCTTCACGTCCGCAATGATGGTTTCAATATCTTCCTTTTTGAGGCCGCTCAAGAATCCGCTGATGCTGCTCAAGGCCGCCTCAAGCCGGTTCAAGGTGCTGGGAGCGGACGGCACGTAGGCAAACTCCGGCTGCCACGAAATCTTGGGGGGCTTGTTGGTTTCCGGGTCCAGATAATCAAGATTCAGGTACAGCTGGCCCGTGAGTCCCAACGTGGTGGGCCGCACGCGCAATCCGCGCTTCACGTCCTCATCCAGCGTTCGCAGAAATTCATCATGATCCTTGCTGCCAAGCTTGCGCGGCTCCAATGCGCACTCCACCAGCACATAGCGGTAGCTGTCGTCATACTTGTTGGCAACAAAACCGATATGGGAAACCGAACCGACCTGCACGCCCTTGAGCTTGACCGGCGACCCCACCTCAAGCCCGTTGACGGACTCGGCGATGTAGGTCTCCATTGTGTAGGTTTCCTTGAAATATTCCCCGGCGCCAAGCACCATGACCACCACGACCAGCATGGCCGAACCGATGATGACGAAAACGCCGAGCTTGAAGTAATCCGATTGCCGCATGATCAATCCTTTGTGGCAGTTCGTGCGGTCGTGTCCGCTTCTGCCTGCCTGTGAAAAAATCGCCTGACCAAATCATTTTCCGAGCTGTCGCGCAACTCGCGCGGATCGCCCTGCGCCACGATCTTGCGGACCTTCTTGTCCAGCATGATCACCGTATCCGCCACCGAGTATATGCTGGCGAGTTCGTGGGAGACTATTACAAATGTAATACCGAGGTTGCGTGCAAGCGAGCTGATGAGTTCGTCCAGCTCGGCCGAGGTGATGGGGTCCAACCCTGCGGACGGTTCGTCCAGAAACAGAATATCCGGGTCCAGCGCCATGGCGCGGGCAATGGCTGCCCTTTTCTGCATGCCGCCGGAAAGCGTGGCCGGCATGTTGGAGGCAAAATCCTCCAGCCCGACCATGGCCAGCTTGCTGCGGGCGATCATTTCGCGGGCTTCGCGCGGCAGGTTCGTAAATTCTTCCAGCGGCAGCATGACGTTGGAAATCAAGGACATGGACCCGAACAAGGCACCCATCTGGTACATGACCCCGAACCGACGCAAAATGTCATCCCGGGCGCGGCCGGTTGCGGTAACGATATCGTCGCCCTGTATCTCGATGCTGCCGGAAACCGGCTTGTACAGGCCAATCATGTGCTTGAGCACCGTGCTCTTGCCGCACCCCGAACCGCCCAGCACAACGAATATCTCGCCGCTGCGCACGTCAAAGGAGATGTCGTCCACAACCTTGTAGTCCCCGTAGGCACAGGTCAGGTTGCGAACCCGTATGGCGATGTCGTCACTGCTCATGAGCCGTTCCTAAATACCCAAATAGTAAAAAATCAAGGCGAAAAGGCCGTCCGCAACCGCAATGAGAATAATCCCGCTGACCACGGCACTGGTGGTGGAATCACCCACAGCGCTGGCCCCGGAACGCGTTTCCAGCCCGCGCAGGCACCCCACTCCGGCCACCAGCAGACTGAACACGCAGGCCTTGAACAGCCCGCCCGCAAAATCCGTGTATGAAAGATTGTGGAACACCCGTGAAGTAAACGTCACCAGCGGGTACCCCATGGAAAGCATGACCAGCGCCCCGCCCACAAGGCTGGCGAAATTGAAGAACAGGGTCATGAGCGGCACGGCCACCAGCGAGGAAAGGACCTTGGGCACCACCAGAAAACGCATGGGCGAAAGCCCCATGGTCACCAGAGCGTCCACTTCTTCATTGACCTTCATGGTCCCGATCTCCGCGGCAAAGGCCGAACCGGACCGCGCGGCCAGCAGAATGCTGGTAACCAGCGGCCCCATTTCCCGGAACATGACCAGCCCGAGCATGTTGGGAACAAAAATTTCCGCGCCAAAACGTTGCAGGCTCACTGCGGACTGAAACGACATGATCAGGCCCATGAGAAACCCGATGAGCATGACGATGGAAAGACTGTCCACCCCCACTGAAATAAGCGAAAGCCAGAAGTCCCGCCAGCGAATGGCTCCGGGTTTGTGCAAACACTGGCCGATCATGGCCACGGCCTCGCCCACGAATGCAATCATGGCCCGCATGTTGAGCCAGGCGTCTTCGGCATAATGACCAAGCGTTACGGCCAGTCCCCGGCGTTCACCACGGTGGCCCCTCAACACAGCCGGGTCCGTGTCCCAGACCATGTCCACAACCTGCTGCAAACGATCGCGCAACCCTTCCAGCTCCAGGTCTCCCCGAGCTTCGGAACGGGCCAGTGTTCGCAGCTTCAACAGCAGTGCCACCCCCGCACCGTCCAGATAGTCAAGACCCGAGCAATCCGCCACCACGGAACTTCCGGGCGCAACACCGGCCACAGCGTCATCCCACAATTCGGAAACGGACGCGGCGTCCAGCCTGCCGGAAAGGACAATGCGAATCCGCCCGCGCTCGGGGCGAATCTGCATGGAAGCTCCCCTTCCGGGAGATGCTGTCCTTCTCGCTGCGACCATTTCATATACCTCACGATCAAACAATGACTTGGAACAATGATATAGCCGAGTGAACCGGGAAAGGCAAAGCACATGAACACAACGGCTCGGCATATAAACAGAACTACCGGCGACATCATTGCGGTTGACAAATACCAATACGAATAATATTCTTTTTTATTATGAGCAAAAGAACTTTTGACTATCTTGACATCCAAATCCTGAATATACTTCAGGAAAACGGCAGGATTTCCAACGCAGACATCGCCAGAAAGGTGGGCAAGGCCCCTTCCGCCGTTCTGGAGCGGGTTCGCAAGCTGGAACGCAAGGACCTCATCCAGGGTTATGAGGCCATCGTCAACCACAAGGCCATGGGGCTGGCGTTGACCGCGTTTACGCAGGTGTACACCGATGAACCTGCGGGGTCCTTCAACACCGGCAGGGAACTGGCCAAGATCCCCGAGGTGCTCGAAGTGCACTACACCGCAGGGCAGGCCCCCTATCTGGTCAAGGTGCGCGCCGAGGACACCGAAGCCCTGCAAAAGACGCTGGCCAAGTTCGGGGCCATTGCATCCGTTCGTGACACAAACACCACCATCGTGCTGACAACCGTCAAGGAAACCAGAGGGTTCCCCTTGCAAAACGACTGATACGCCAGTCAGGGAGCAAGAGCAATGAGCATCGATATCCGGCAGATCGACCCTGCCATCATCGCACGCGGCAAGGAATTCTTCCAGTCCATTTCGGGCGAGGCGCCCTCCATATTCAACAAGGGCTGGTGGACCGGCAAGGTCATGGACTGGTCCATGAAAAACGAGGACTTCAAGGTGCAGATGTTCCGCTTTGTGGACGTTCTGCCCTACCTGAACACCTCGGAATCCCTTTCGCGCCACATCGAGGAATATTTCGCGGGCGAAGACTCCAACATACCGGACGTGCTCAAGTGGGGTGCCACCAAGACCAAGTTCGGCGGCGGACTGGTGGCCAAGGTGCTCAACAAGACCATCCGCTCCAACATCGAAGGCATGGCCCGCCAGTTCATCATCGGGCAGGAAGGAAAGGAAGCGGTCAAAGGCATCCGCAAGCTCAGAAAGGACGGGTTCGCCTTTGTGCTGGACCTTCTGGGCGAGGCCACGGTTTCCGAAGAGGAGTCAACGGCCTACATGGAAGGCTACCTCGACGTCCTCGGCGCCATCCACAAGGAGTGCGACAAGTGGCAGGGGCTGGACGGCAAGGACCTCGACTGGGGCCACGCGCCCAAGGTCAACGTGGCGGTCAAGCCCTCGGCCTTTTATTCCCAGTCCAAACCCGTGGACGTGGAAGGCACGGCCAAAGGCATGATGGAACGCATCGAGCCGGTGTATCGCAAGGTCATGGACATGAACGGGTTCATGTGCATCGACATGGAACAGCTCAAGTACAAGGAAGCCACCATCGAGCTTTACAAGATGCTGCGCACCAAGTACCGCGACTACCCGCATCTGGGCATCGTGTTCCAGGCATACCTCAAGGAAACCGAGAAGGACGTGCGCGACTTCATTGAATGGGCGCGCGAGGAAAACCTGCCGGTATCCATACGGCTGGTCAAGGGTGCCTACTGGGACTACGAGACCGTGCTGGCCAAACAGAACGCGTGGCCCGTTCCGGTCTGGACACGCAAGCCCGAGTCCGACATCTGCTATGAGAAAGTCTCCAAAATCATTCTGGAAAACCACGACATCTGCCATTTTGCCTGCGCCTCGCACAACATCCGCTCCATTGCCGCGGTCATGGAGATGGCCAAGGCGCTGAACGTGCCCGAAGAGCAATACGAATTCCAGGTGCTCTACGGCATGGCCGAACCCGTGCGCAAGGGCCTCAAGAACGTGGCCAAGCGCGTGCGGCTCTACTGCCCGTACGGCGAACTGATACCCGGCATGGCCTACCTCGTGCGCCGTCTGCTGGAAAACACCGCCAACGAATCGTTCCTCAAGCAGACATTTGCGGACGAGGCGGACATGGACCGCCTGCTGGAAAATCCCGAAGAAACCCTGCAACGCCAATTGGCGGAAAAGCCCTGCCGTACCCATGCGGGCCGTCCGCCCGTGCAGGCGCTCAACGGCGAAATCCCTGCGTTCAGCAACTTCCCGCCCGCAGACTTCACCATACAGGCCGAACGCGAGGCCTATCCCGAGGCCATTGCCCAGTGGCGCACCAAACTCAACGCGCAGTACCCCCTGTTCATCAACGGGCAGGAGGTGACCACGGACGACACGCTGGATTCATACAACCCGGCTGACCCGTCCGAAATCATCGGCACCATCTGTCAGGCCGGCAAGCCGGAAATCGACGACGCCCTGACCGGCGCAAAGGCCGCCTATCTGGATTGGCGCGACGTATCACCCAAAAAGCGCGCCCAGTACCTGCTGGATGCTGCCGACTGGTGCAAGAAAAACATCCACAAGATCTCCGCCCTGCAAGTGCTGGAAGTGGGCAAGCAATGGGATCAGGCCCAGGCCGATGTGGCCGAGGCCATCGATTTCCTTGAATACTACGCCCGCGAAATGATCCGGCTGGGCGAGCCGAAACGCATGGGCGTGGCTCCGGGCGAAGATTCCCGGTATTTTTACCAGGGCAAGGGCATTGCCGCTGTCATTGCGCCGTGGAACTTCCCGTTCGCCATTTCCGTGGGCATGGTATCCGCCGCCATCGTGGCAGGCTGCCCGGTGATCTACAAGCCCTCGGGCCTGTCCTCGGTGGTGGGCTGGATGCTCACCGAAATGTTCCGCGCGGCCGACCTGCCCGCCGGTGTATTCAACTACACGCCGGGACGAGGCTCGGTCATCGGCGACTACATCGTGGAACACCCGGACGTATCGCTCATCGCCTTCACAGGGTCCATGGAGGTGGGCTTGCGCATCCAGCAAAAGGCCGCGGTCGTGCAACCCGGACAGGAACAGTGCAAGAAGGTCATCGCGGAAATGGGCGGCAAAAACGCGGTCATCATCGACGACGACGCGGACCTGGACGAGGCCGTGCTGGGCGTGCTCTACTCGGCCTTCGGCTTTCAGGGCCAGAAATGCTCGGCCTGTTCCCGGGCCATCGTGCTGGATTCCATCTACGACCGCTTCATTCATCGGCTCAGAGAGGCCGCTCAGTCCATCAAACTCGGACCGTCCGAGGACCCGTCCAACTACATGGGACCGGTGGTGGACAAGGCCGCGGCCAAGAACGTGCTGCGTTACGCCAAGATCGCTGCCGAAGAAGGCAACATCGTGGTGCAGCGCGAGGCCGACGACAAATACAAGATCAACGACGCCTGCTACGTGCCCCTGACAATCGTGGACGGCATCACGCCCGAACACCGCATTGCGCAGGAAGAGGTATTCGGCCCGGTACTGGCCGTCATGAAGGCCAAGGACATGGATGAGGCCCTTGCGTGGGCCAACTCCACGCGCTTTGCCCTGACCGGGGCCATCTATTCACGCAGCCCCAAGCATCTGGAACGCGCCTCGCGCGAGTTCCGGGTGGGCAACCTGTACCTGAACAAACCGTCCGTGGGCGCGTTGGTGGAACGCCATGCATTCGGCGGATTCAAGATGTCCGGCGTGGGCTCCAAGTCCGGCGGCCCGGACTACCTGCTCCAGTTCATGGACCCGCGCCTTGTGTGTGAAAACACCATGCGCCGGGGATTTGCGCCCATCAGCGAGGACGATGACTGGGTGGAATAAGGGATTGAACGACAGAAAAACGAAGCGGTGGCATCAGGTGGTGCCGCCGCTTTTTTTTATCGTCCAACACATCAATCTCGCTTCGATCATGCATTGCACGGATAGCCGTTGCGCTGGCGCGCGGTAGGGTAAGGGTTGGCATGAAGCGTTTATTGTGTGGTTGCGCTGACGCGCAGTCAAACACCGTAAAATCACCTTCATTTAAGATTTCGCCCTTCAGGGTGACCTTCTTTTTCTGCCGTCGCACGGAGTAAAAGCTCATACTCACAACGACGGGCAACGTTGGGCTGGTCCCGGCCGTATGTTTAAAGCACGAGCCACCAATCCCGCCAATCAACTGGGGGATCACCGAAACAACCGCATGCGGCCCACCTCCATACCCTCCTCTTGCATTTTCCCCCAACTCAACCATATATACAGACCGCCAACACACATACACCAGACACGGAGCAGCCATGCCCAGAAAACCAAGCCTCTCTTCCCGAATACGGGAACATATTCTCAGCCATATCGAAAATGGCGACTGGCCGCCCGAGCATCAGATTCCGGCCGAATCCGAACTCATGGCCCTGTTCGACGCCAGCCGCATGACCGTGCACCGCGCGCTCAAGGAACTGGCCGCCGAGGGCGTGATCTACCGCCAGCGGGGCCTCGGCTCATTCGTTTCCCGGCGCACGCCGCGCAGCCAGCTGCTGGTCATCAAGAACATTGCGGATGAAATAAAAAACCGTGGCGGGCACTACAGTTGCGAACTCATGTATCTGGCGGCCGAACCGGAATCCTCACTGACCACCCATGTTTTCGGCAAGGGCAAAAACATTGCCCGCTCCAAGGTGGTACACTGCGAAAACAGCGTCCCCATCCAGCTGGAAGACCGCTACGTGGACCTGCGTACCGCCCCGAAATATCTGGAAGTGGACTTTTCCACCACAACGGCCCACACCTATCTCATGCAGGATGCGCCGCTCCAGAAGGCCGAGCACGAATTGACCGCAGTGCTGCCCAGCCGGGAACAACAACGGTTCCTGAACATCGGACCGGACGAACCATGCCTGATGCTGCGGCGCAAGACATGGTCCCGCGACCGCCTTGTATCCTATGCCGAGTTGCTCTACCCGGGGTCGCGCTTCAGCTTCGGGGGCACCTTTGAACCCGCATCCTAACAATTCAGGAAAAGCATGACCGTCATCATCGACCATACACGGCAACTCACGCTCACCCATGTCATGAGCGCGGCAAACGGCAGCCGCGTGGAGCTGGCGCGGGACACGCGCCAAATGCTGACAGAACGACGCGAACAGATAGTACGCCACGTCAGGGAACAGGAAATTCCGGCCTACGGCTTCAACCGGGGATTCGGCCACAACGTGGACCTTTCCGTGCCGGACGAACACCTGTGCGACCTGCAGCGCAACCTGATCCTTTCCCATGCCGTGGGCGTGGGCGAGCCCATGGACCGAACTGTTGTGCGCATGACCATGCTGCTGCGGGCCAATTCGCTGGCCCGCGGATTCAGCGGCGTGCGCCCCGAACTGGTGCAGGGCCTGCTGGACCTGCTCAATGCGGGCATAACCCCGGTTGTGCCGGAACTCGGATCGGTGGGTGCCAGCGGCGACCTCGCCCCGCTCTCGCACATTGCCATGGCCCTCATGGGCGAGGGGGAAGTCTTTTTCGGACAGGAACGCATGCCCGCAAAAGCGGCGCTGGAAAAAACGAACCTGCGTCCGCTGCGATTCGAGATGAAGGAAGGGCTGGCCCTGAACAACGGCGTGCAATTCATGAACGCGCTGGGCCTTGCCGCCTGCGCCAAGCTCAAAGACCTGCTGCGCACCGCGGCCGTGAACTCCGCGCTCGTGGCGCAGGTCATGCTTGCGCCGGATACGTATTTCCGCCCGGACTTCCATGCGCTGCGGCCCCATGCCGGAGCGCGGCGCGTTGCCGACTGGATATGGCGGCTCATGAAGAATTCACCCATCCGCGCGGCACACAGGGATTTCAAGACCGACGGACAGGTGCAGGACCCCTACAACATCCGCTGCGCCGCACAGGTGCTGGGGACCTGCCACGATCTCATCGCCACTGCGGAAAAGGCCCTGCTCACCGAGGCCAACAGCGCCACGGACAACCCCATACTGTTACCGGACGCACACGGGAAATTCACGGACATCGTCTCCGGCGGCCATTTCCACGGCATGCCCGTCGCCGTGCAGATTTACAACCTCATGCAGGCCCTTTCCATCATGGCCAATCTCGCGCATATGCGCTCCGTGCGCTTTGTGGACCCGGTACGCAACAAGGGTCTCGGGCGCGACCTCAAATGGCCGGACATGGCCGGAGAGGACCAAGCGTTATCCAGCGGAATGATGATGCTGGAATACGCGTCAGCTTCGCTGACCAACGATATCTGGGGTCAATGCATGCCCAGTCACCTGTTCAACATTTCCACCAACTCGGGGCAGGAAGACCACGTAAGCATGGGAACAGGCCTTGCCGTGCGCCTGCTCAAGACCCTGCCCAGGACCGCCCATGTGCTGGCCATCGAATTGGCCTACATCCGTCAGGCCATTGCCGTTCGCAAACGGCTGGGGACCATTCCCACGGAAGCCACCCCCCCGGACTGGGTCAATGAGGAATTGAACACGCTCAAGGACCGCATGAACGGGCACGGCAACGGCATGGTCTTCAATGCCGAAGTCAGCCGAGAGCATCCGCTTTCCGACCACGAAAAACAATTCAGCCCGGCTTCGGAAGCACTCTTGGCAGCACTGGATGAGCACGGCCTGTTTCCGGTGGTGCGCACAGACAGATACTTGGCCGACGATGTTGCCCGGCTGGCCTCTTTCGTGGAATCCGGCCGAGTGCCGGACGTGGTCTCCCCCCTTGTTCCCCTGCCGTGGGAAGACATGGAATAACTTATCATTTCGGGCAAATGCAAAAAATCTGAAAAAAAAGCTTGCAAAGCAGAACCGGCATATATATAAACCCATCTGCCGAGCCGAAGTGGTGGAATTGGTAGACACGCATGGTTCAGGACCATGTGCCTTCACGGGCGTGGAAGTTCGAGTCTTCTCTTCGGCACCAGAAATCAAAAGGGCTGCAACACAGGTTGCAGCCCTTTTTTCGTGACTTTTTTCGCACGACAAAAAAACCCCGGCCTGATGGCCGGGGTTTTTGGTTTGCAACTCATCCATGTCAATTTACAGGCCGCACATGCTCTCCAGCGAAGGCGCATCACTCACCACGCGGACGTCGAAGGTCATGCTTGTGGAATATTCGGAACCGTCCACAACCACCTCGAGACTTTCACCGCCGGGCAGGATGTGGTCGAAGGCGATGCCGGTTCTTTCCGGATTTTCCACCAGCAGCACTTTTTTGGAATCAATGTACAGTTCCACCATGAGATCGGTCTGGCTGGTGCGGGTATAGATGTCGCGCCATACATAGGAATAGGATGATGCACTTTGGCGCACCGCCGCAGCAACGACCTTGACCGAAACGTCATTTCCTCGGCAATTCTTGAATGTGTCACCCCATTTTGCCGTGTAAAACGAGGTTTTCTTGTCCTTGTCGGCGGTCAGGAAGGTCTTGACCTTCTGCTTGTCGGCCAGAACATTGCTCGTATCCGCAAGTGCGGCAGAGGCCAGGCAGCACATGATCACAAACGTGACGAGTACGATTCTTCCAGTCTTCATTGTTCACTCCTTTGGAAAGGCTGTTCCGCCTTTTGGTTTACGGTGTCGTCTTGGTCCTGATGCCGGGCAGAAAGTACTATCAGCCAATAACACACGGCCAGTGCAAGGATGACACAGCCCACGGCCAGAACTTCCTGATAATTGTTCACGGAATAATCAAGCACGATGACCTTTCGTGCCGCAGCCATCAGTGCCGTGGAAATCACGAGCCGGAGATGAATCATCTCCGACTGGAGATAGATAACGATGTTGGCAAAAATTTCGATGGCTATGAGCACGGCCATGAAGGCACCGAACGTGGCCAATATGTCGTTGATGTCCAGCAAAAAATACGGCGGCGTGGTCATGCGCTGATACAACACGTAAACCACATCGAAAATGCCCCAGACAATAACCAGCGTCATGAGCGCGGCCAGAACGCGGACACAGAGTCGTATGGTCTTCCAAAGAAAACGGATGAATCCGTCTTCGTTTTCATGCGAATATTTCTTGTGATCGCAAAAGAACACTATTCCCCCCTGCGGCCCGGTCCGAGCCCGAACTATCGGAAAATTGCAGTTTACATTTCATAGCACTATTTCGTGAACAGGAAGGATTGTCAATGTGCATGCAGACTTCCATATAACGAGAATTCGATCGCCCTTGACCTTTCCGGAAAATATGTTTCAATCTCAAAATGGATGAACCATGCGCCCTGCCCGGTGCACCCCGATAAACAGGAGACCGACATGCAGACACTTCTGGATAAATGCTGGCATCACATTACAGCGGAAAAAGCAGCGGAGCTGCTTGATGTGGATACGGAAAAAGGGCTGGACGTATTTGAAACAGAAAGCCGTCTCAAGGATTTTGGCGAGAACGTCATTGCGAGTAAAAAAACGCAACCTGCCTGGAAACGGTTTTTGCTGCAATTCCATCAACCGCTCATATACATTCTCATCATATCAGGAATCATCACCGCAGCCCTTGGCGAGTGGGTCGATTCCATCGTCATTCTCGGCGTGGTTCTGGTCAATGCAGTGACCGGTTTTTTCCAGGAACTCAAGGCGGTGCGGGCACTCAGCGCCCTTGCCTCGTCCATGCGGGTTCAAGCCACGGTGATTCGCGGCGGCACCAAACAGACCATGGACGCATCCCAACTCGTGCCGGGAGACGTGGTGCTGCTCGGCTCCGGTGACAAAATCCCTGCAGATATGCGTATCGTGCAAAGCTGGGAACTTCGCGTGGATGAATCCACACTCACGGGAGAATCCATTCCCACCAACAAGAACAGCAACGAATCGCCCAAGGACGCAGTGCTCGCAGACCGGCACGGCATGGCCTACGCCGGGACCATTGTCAGCTACGGACAGGGGCGCGGCGTCGTGGTGGCAACAGGCGGCAACACCGAACTGGGCCGCATTTCCGGCCTGGTGGAATCCGCGCAGGACATCATGACTCCCCTGACACGGAAGATTGCTCACTTCAGCCACATCCTGCTGGTGGCCATCCTCTTCCTTGCAGGATTCGCCTTTGTTTTCGGCGTACTTCGCGACGAACCGGCAACGGAAATGCTCATGGCCGCCGTAGCCCTTGCGGTCGGGGCCATCCCCGAAGGCCTGCCCGCTGCCATCACGGTCATCCTCGCGCTCGGCGTTTCGCGCATGGCCGAAAAGCGGGCCATCATCCGCAAGCTGCCCGCCGTGGAAACCCTTGGCGGCACCACGGTGATCTGCTCGGATAAAACCGGAACCCTGACCCGCAACGAAATGACCGTGCAGGCAATATACTGCGGTCAGGCATCGTATGCGGTTTCCGGCTCGGGGTACGACACAGAAGGCGTCATCACCCCACAGAACGGCGCAACCCGTGAATCGGAAACAGTCTTGCAGGAATGCCTGCGGGCGGGCATGCTCTGTAACGATGCGGACCTGAAGGAATCCGAAGGCAAAACCACCATTCAGGGAGATCCCACAGAGGCCGCCCTGCTGGTTGCCGCTGCCAAGGGCGGGCTGGACCAGGCAACCGAATCCCGCTCCCACCCCCGTGTAAGCGCAATCCCCTTTGAATCGGACCTTCAATACATGGCCACCCTGCACAAGGGGCCGGACGGCCATATCGCCTATATGAAGGGGGCCGTGGAAGTAATCCTCGCCCGCTGCAACGCGGCCCTTGGTCCTGACGGCACCTCGGCCACTCCAGACAAGAACGAAATCAACGACACGCAGATAACCCTTGCGTCCAAAGGATTGCGTGTTCTGGCTCTGGCGCGCAAGCGCATTGCCGACCCCGACTCCTTCGACAAGCACAGCCTGGAATCAAACATGGAATTCCTGGGGCTTCAGGGCATGATCGACCCTCCACGCACGGAAGTCAAAGAAGCCATCAACAACTGCCACAGGGCGGGCGTGGACGTGAAAATGATCACAGGCGACCACGCGGTAACGGCGCAGGCCATCGGCAACATGTTGGGACTGGAACGGTCCGAATGCGTCAAATCGAATAGTTGCAGGGTGCTGACCGGCAGGGAAATCGCAGACATGTCCGACACCGAGCTCATGGAGGACGTGCGTGAGGTTTCGGTCTTTGCGCGTGTTTCGCCGGAGCAGAAACTCAGACTGGTCATGGCTCTGCAGTCACAGGGTGAAATCTGCGCCATGACCGGCGATGGGGTCAACGACTCCCCGGCCCTCAGGCAGGCGAACATCGGCATAGCCATGGGCCAAAGCGGCACCGAGGCCGCAAAGGAAGCGGCGGACATGGTGCTCACGGACGACAATTTCGCCACCATCGAGGCCGCCGTGGAAGAAGGCAGGGGTGTTTTCGCAAACCTGACCAAGTTCATTGCCTGGACCCTGCCCACCAACGCGGGTGAAGGGCTCGTCATCCTCGCGGCCATACTGTTCGGCGCCACCCTGCCCATCCTGCCGGTACAGATATTGTGGATCAACATGACCACGGCAGGCAGTCTGGGCATGATGCTGGCATTCGAACCAAAGGAAAAGGGCATCATGAACCGCCCGCCCCGCCGGCCGGACAAACCCCTCTGGGACAAGGTCATCATCCGGCGGGTGGCCATGGTCAGCCTGTTGCTGCTGGCCTCGGCCTTTGGTCTTTTCAAGCTGGAAGTCCTCACCGGAGCGACCATCGAAGAAGCCCGGACCATGGCGGTCAACGTTTTCGTGGCTGTGGAGGCGTTCTACCTCTTCAACTCACGCTCGTTCGAGCGCTCCCCCTTTGATCTCGGCATAATGAGCAATCCGTGGGTCATAGGCGGGTTCCTGTTCTCGTTTTTGCTGCAACTCGCATACACATATGTCCCGTTCATGAACACGGTGTTCGGCAGCGCGCCCATATCCCTGTTCGGCTGGTTCAAGGTGCTGGCCTGCGGCGTGATTGTCTTTCTGCTTGTGGAAATGGACAAGCGGCGCGACGCACGAAGGCAGTGATTCTCGGCTCTCGGACACGGACACGGGCCGAAAAAAGGTGAACCTGTGTTGCGCACAGGCCCGGGCGTACCGACTTGCCAGTCCGGTCCCGAGCATGTAACAGAGCGCGCGGAGGAAGCATGCCGCATCAAAACGACCAGCATGAGGACCGGCCCAGCCGGACCCAGATGAAAAAACACATGGCCGCCCTGCAGAAGATGGGCGACGAACTGGCCGCGCTCAGCACGGACCAGATTCGCAAGGCCGGCCTGCCACCGTTGCTCGAAAAGGAAATCCTCTTTGCCAAGAGCCTGAAAAAGCATGAGGCCAAACGCCGCCACTCCCAATATGTGGGAAAAATCATGCGCGACGTGGATACCGGACCGATTCGGGCCTATCTGGACGACATCCGCAGCGGACGCGATGCCACCACCAGAGAATTCCATCAGGTGGAGCAATGGCGGGACGCGCTCGTGGGCGGTGACGATGCATTGGTGGAGGAACTGTTCGAGCGGTTCCCCGACATGGATGGCCAGCGGTTCCGCCAGATCGTGCGCAACGCGCGCAAGGAGCGGGACACCGGGGCAAAACCCAAGGCCTTCCGGGAACTGTTCCGACTGTTGCGCGACCAAAACGAAGCACAGCAGGCCGAAACCGAATCCCGGGCTTGACGCGGCCGATCCAGGTCTTACATTGATGCGGTAAACAAACGACGTTCATCAACCGCAGGAGGAACTTCCGTGAAACATACATACGCCGGTGTGACCACCGAACTCGAAGACCGCGTGTGCCCGCACTGCAACACGCCTCTGGAACCGTGGGTGGCTCCGCCCCAGTCAGGATGGGGAGTCATTCTCGTGTGCAACAACAACGACTGTCCGCACTACGACGGATCCGATGATGACATCACCAACAAGCGTGACGATTCCAACCTCGGCTGCCGTTATGCGGAAAACCCGGACAACGGCTACAAGCCCTTCAACCTGCTGGCTGTCTGCCGCTGACCATCACCTTTCTTCAAAAAGAAAAGGCATCCGGAACACTCCGGGTGCCTTTTTTATTTACCGGTTCGAAATCACTGTCCTTTGACGGGACGCAATGGTATTGCTGCCGCGTCAAACAGTCTACCGTACAAGGAATGCCTCATGACCCTTTTGCACGGCAGGCCAGCCGCATACGCTGCCCTGCTTCTCGCAGCACTTTTCTGGGCCAGCTCGTTTCCTGCGCTCAAGATCGCCTTCAGCATCTACGACCCCATGGTCGTGCTTTTTTTCCGCATGCTGTTGGGATGCCTGTGCCTGATCGCTTTCAGCCGCAATTTCAGCAACGTGAACTACAGGCCCGGCGACTGGAAACTGCTGCTGTTCATGAGCATATGCGAACCCGGCCTCTATTTCATATTCGAGTCTTCGGCCCTGCAGTACACGGAAGCCTCACAGGCTGGCATGATCTGCGCCATGGCCCCGCTCATGGTCGCGATCGCCGCACGATTCATCCTCAAGGAACCGTTCACGCGCCGCACGGCCACCGGGTTCATCATGGCCATTGCCGGGGCTGCACTGCTCTCCCTGTTGTCGGAAAAGACAGACAACGCCCCCAACCCGGTTCTGGGCAACTTTCTGGAATTCATGGCCATGGTCTGCACCACAGGATACATGATCACGCTCAAATTCCTCAGTGACCGCTACAACCCGTGGTTCCTGACAATGGTTCAGGCCGCCGTGGGTACGGTCTTCTTTTTCCCACTGCTGTTCCTGCCGACCACCGTACCTCCGGTGGTCTTCGACCCTGTAGGCATCGGCACCATCGTCTTTCTGGGCATTGTGGTCACTGTCGGCGGCTACGGGCTCTACAACGTGGGCATGAGCCGCCTTCCGGCCGGGCAGGCATCCGCATTCATCAACCTCATTCCGGTTTTCACCCTGCTGCTGAGCTGGTTGCTGCTGGGCGAACGCCTGAGCCTACTGCAATACGCATGCTGCGGATTGGTGCTTGCCGGGGTCTGGCACAGCCAGGGGAAAAACAAAAACCAAAGCTGACAACCGTCGTTTTTCATGCCATATCCACGGCATGCAAAAGACATTCACCGTGTCGGGGCGTTCCTTTGCCGCCCATGTGGAACCAAAGCTGGAAAAATTCTGGAACCTGCTGGCCGCAAACCGTTGGGAACCCGCTACTTTTCAAGTCTTTGAAAAACACATCCGGCCTGGATCAACCGTGGCCGACGTGGGGGCATGGATCGGTCCCACCGCGCTTTTTGCCGCCCACATCGCGGGCACGGTGCACGCCTTTGAACCGGACCATACGGCATTCGAGGCACTGGAAGCCAACCTGGCCCTGAATCCGGAACTGGCACGAAACATCGAGCTGCACAGGGCCGCGCTCACCGATTTTGACGGGACCGTTTCCATGACCTCGCCCGGACAGGCCGGAATGAGCGAATCCTCCACCTTGCTGGACCACGGCGATACCACGTTCGAGGTTCCGGCCGTGGATGCGGCCCGGCTCTTCGCCGATGAACTGAACGCTGTGGAATTCGTGAAAATGGACATTGAGGGCGGCGAATACGAAACCATCCCGGCCATGGGCGACTTCATCACCGACCGAAAGCCCACCGTGCTGCTTTCGCTGCATCCGCACAACCTCGGGCTGGATATGAACGACGAACAGCGGAACGACTATGTTCGCGCCAAGACCGCCACGATATTGCACGCGTTCCGAGGATACGACGCCGCGTTCCGGGTCACTGCCCGGGAAATCATCCCGGCACCGGACGTACGGCGATTCCTGCACGGCGGGGGCTATGCGGACCCGGGCGACTGTCTGTTGCTGCTGCCCTGAACCCTATTTGCCGGGAACGAAAATCGGAAGGTCCGGCAAGGAATTGCCGTCCATGCGGCAGGCCTCTTCAAGAAGTGCCATGATGGCTCCCTCTCCCTCGGCTCCCACGTCAAGGCTGTAATCGGTCACAAAGGTCCTGATATGGCGGTCGATGACCTCGTCCTGCATTTCCTGCGCATGCTCGCGCACATACTCTCGCGAGGCATCGGGATTGGCCCACGCGTATTCAAGGCTGGCCCGAATGGCCCGGTCTACTGCGCGCGCCACGCCCATGCCCAGCGAACGACGGACCATGATGCATCCCAGCGGCAGGGGCAATCCGGTATACTGCTCCCACCACTGGCCGAGGTCCATAAGCTTTTGCAGGCCGTGGGCCGCAAAGGTAAAACGACCCTCATGAATAACCACCCCGGCCCGGACCCGGCCGTTGCTCACGCCGGGCATGACCTGATCGTAAACCAACTCCGTGAGTTCGGGAGCAATGCCCTGCTGCTTGCAAAACAGGCCGAACAGCAGATTCGCCGTGGTATGGAAACCCGGGATTGCCACGGGCTGACCATCAAGATCCGGCACGGTGCAGCCGGAACCGGAGACCAACACAGGCCCAACGCCGCGCCCCAACGCCCCGCCCGCAGTCAGAACCACATACCTGTCCAGCAATCCTGCCACCGCCGCCACCGAGACCTTGACCACGTCGGCCAGTTCGTGCGCGGCAATGGAGTTCAACTCCTCAATGTCCGCCAAACGCACGTCCATATCAAGGCACGGACCGGGAACCAGCCCCGCATTCAAGGCGTGAAAAATGAACGTGTCGTTGGGACAGGGAGAATGGGCAAAACTGAGCGTATCGATCATGCACACACCGCAAGGGCTGAGGTTGAAAGGCATTGACACCATGGACCGGCGGCTATACACACTGTGGTGACCACCCGGTCACCGACCATGATGCCACCATCGGACAGGAAAGACAATGCCTACCAAAAACACCACTTTCGAGAACATCGACCCGGAAAAACGCCAGCGCATAATGACCGAGGCCACGCGGGAATTCGCGGACCACGGATTCCATCAGGCCAGCGTCAACCGCATGGTGAACCGGCTGGGCATTGCCAAGGGGTCCCTGTTCAAATATTTCGGCAACAAGCAGGGACTGCTCGAATACGTTTTCGGCCATGCGGTGTCCATGCTCAAGGCGCCGCTCAAGCAGATCCGCATGGAAACCCAGGGGGACGAGCTGTTTACCCGGATTCGGCGCATCACCCTTGCCGGGGCCGACTTCATCGAGGCACACCCCCACATCTACCGCATCTACCTGAAAATGCTTTTTCAGGAAAATTTTCCCATGCGCGAACAGTTCCTGAAGAAAATACGCGCAACATCCGCCAAATTCCTGCATTCCATCGTGCGGGAGGCCATGGAAGCCGGGCAACTGCGCACGGACGTGGACCCGGACATGGCCGTATATCTTCTGGACACCACCGTGGACCGTTTTCTCCAGTCGGTTGCCGTGCCTTTTCTGGACGGCGATCTGAACCTCCACGGCGCGGACCGCACAACCATCGAAACCAGACTCGACAGCATGCTGGACCTTTTGCGGGGCGGCTTGTCGGGCACAGTGAGCCATGATTGAATTCTTCATCAAAAACAACTTTTACGCCAACCTCGGACTCGGGGATGTGCAGGAAAAAGTCATGGAAGGGAAACGCCTGAGCCGTGAAGACGGCTTACGCCTGTTTGAATGCGACGAGCCTTTGGCCGTGGGCACGCTTGCCCACCATGTGCGCACGCGCATGCACGGCCGCAAGACCTACCACGTGGTCAACCAGCACATCAACTACACCAACGTGTGCGTGAACGGCTGCGTGTTCTGCGCCTACCAGCGTGAGGACGAATCCCGCACCGGGGCCTTTACCCTGAGCATGGCAGACGTGGCCGCAAAGCTGGACGCCAACGCCGCAGAACCCAACGAAATCCACATCGTGGGTGGTTGTCATCCGACCCTGCCCCTTTCCTACTACGAGGAACTGCTTGCGCTGGTCAGGGAGCGCCTGCCCCACACCGTGATCAAGAGCTTCACGGTCACCGAGATCGCCCACTTCGCGTCCCTTGCCAAGCTGAGCACCGCCGAGGTGTTGACCCGGCTGCGGACCGCGGGGCTGGACATGCTCACAGGCGGGGGCGCGGAAATCTTCGATCCGGAAATCCGCCAACAGATATGCCCACGGAAAATCGACGCCGACGAATGGCTGCGCATCCACGGCGAGGCGCACGCCATGGGCATCCGAACCAACTGCACCATGCTTTACGGACATCTGGAGTCTCGCGAACACAGGGTGGACCATTTGATCCGGCTGCGCGAGCAGCAGGACGCCTCCGGCGGCTTCACCTGCTTCATCCCCCTGCCCTTCCTGACCGAAAACAGCAAGCTCAAGGTGCCCAGCCCGCTGACCGGGCTGGAACAGCTGCGCACCATCGCGATCAGCCGCCTTATGCTGGACAACATCAGCCACATCAAATCCTACTGGATCATGCTGGGAGTCAAGGTGGCGCAGGCCGCGCTCAAGTTCGGGGCGGACGATTTCGACGGCACCGTGGTGGAGGAAAAAATCGGCCACGAGGCCGGAGCGGACTCGGCCCAGTCCATGAGCGTGCAGGAACTGGAAGGCATGATCCGCGGCTGCGGCATGGAACCGGTCCGGCGCGACGCGCAATTCAACGAAGTATAGCCGCAACCATCACGCGAATCATTTTCCGGGAACAGACAATGAACACCATATACGACAAGGTTCTCCACGGAGAACGCATCGACTTTGACGAGGCGCGCACGCTATACCTCGAAGCGGACTTTCACGAGCTCGGATTTCTGGCCCATGCCGTGCGCATGGCCAAGCACCCCGAGCCGATGGTCACCTATGTGTCCGACCGCAACATCAACTATTCCAACATCTGCGTGTGCGGCTGCAAGTTCTGCGCGTTCTACCGCGCGCCCGAACAGGACGGCGGCTACGTGCTCGGCCATGAGCAAATCGGGCAAAAGATCGAGGAAACCCTTGAACTGGGCGGCACCCAGATTCTCATGCAGGGCGGGCACCACCCGGACCTGCCCCTGTCCTGGTACGAGGACATGCTGCGCTACATCAAGGACAACCACACGGTGCACGTGCACGCCTTTTCCCCGCCGGAGATCGTCTATTTCAGCGAACTGAACAACATCAGCGTGGCCGAAGTCATCCGCAGGCTGCATGCGGCCGGGCTGGATTCCATTCCGGGCGGGGGCGCGGAAATCCTCGTGGACGCTGTCCGTTCAGAGGTGGCGCCCAACAAATGCCCGGCCGGGCAATGGCTCGGGGTCATGGAAGAAGCGCACAAACAGGGCCTGCGCACCACGGCCACCATGATGTTCGGCCATGTGGAAACCCCGGAACAGCGGCTGGAGCATCTTTTTGCGGTGCGCGAAAGCCAGGACAGGACCGGCGGGTACACCGCGTTCATTCCATGGACCTTCCAGCCCGACCACACGGCTCTGCCCCACTGCCGCAAGCTCACCAGCGTGGAATATCTGCGCACGCTTGCGATCTCGCGCATCGTGCTGGACAACGTGGACAACATCCAGGTGTCGTGGGTGACCATGGGACCGGGTATCGCGCAGATGGCCCTGCATTTCGGGGGCAACGACTTCGGCTCCACCATGATCGAGGAAAACGTGGTCAAGGCCGCAGGCGTGTCCTTCCGGCTTTCCGCCGCGGAAATTCATCGGCTGGTCAAGGACGCGGGCTATACCCCCAAGCAGCGGACCATGGACTATACCTTGCTGGAAAAACAGTCATGATCGCACTTGGAAAAATCGGCTACCTGAACGTGCTGCCCATCTACCATCCGCTGGAAACCGGGATACTGCCCAACGATTTCCACATCGTTTCCGGACCGCCCGCCCGACTGAACGTGCTCATGGACAAAGGCGAGCTGGACATTTCCGCGGCATCGAGCGTGGAATACGCACGCCACCCGGAAAAATACCACCTGCTGCCAAACATCGCCATCGGCAGCCGCGGCCCGGTGCAGAGCGTACTGTTGCTGAGCCGCGTCCCGGTGCGCGAACTGGCCGGCCAGACCATTCTGGTCAGCGCCCAGACCCATACGTCTGCGGCCCTGCTGCGCGTGCTCATGAAGCAGTGGAACATTTCCGTGGAATACCGGACCGGCGATGCCACCCGGACGCTTGCCGACGGCCAGCGCCCCGCCGCCATCCTGTGCATCGGGGACGAGGCCCTGAACCTGCGCCACCATGCCGACTATCCGGTGCGTGTGGACCTTGGCGAGGCATGGCGCGACCAGACCGGCCTGCCCTTCATCTTCGGTGTCTGGATTGTGCAGCGCACGGCCGTGGCCACGAATCCGCACAAGGCCATCGAGGGCTGCGCCACCATGCTGCGGGCAAAACAATGGGGGCAGGACCACATTGATGAACTCTGCGTGCTGGCCGCACAATCAAGCATGCTGGACAACGCGCAGATGTGCTCCTACTTCGACGGGCTGGTCTACGACCTCGGCCCCGAGCAGCAGGAAGGCCTGAAGCTCTTCTACCGCTACCTGTACGAATGCGACGAAATCCCGGCCGTGCCCGAACTGGATTTTTTGCAAATCCAGGACCGCGTCCCGGCGTGAGCCCGGCCTAGCCCTTGTAGTAGACCTTGACCTCGTTGGTGTGCAGGTCCATGCGACCGGGCGTTTTTTGTCCGGCGGTGATGACCACGCTCTGCCCCGGCGCAAAATCCGCGCACGCCTGCACGAACGCCTCGCAGCGCCGCAAATGGCTGGTATGCTTCCTGTCCACAAGACGGGGAATCACGCCCCAGCTCAGATTCAGCATGTGCAGCGAGCCGGTGTTTGGAGAAAGCGCGTAAATGGGTTGCACGGGCCGCCGCCCGCTGACTCGCAAGGCCGTGGTTCCCGAGCGGGTGTGGCAAACCAGTGCGGTCGAATCGGTCTGGTCCGCCAACAGGCAGGCGCAATAGGCCAGGGTCCGTTCCGGATCTTCCCGGCCCTCGGGCGAAAGCGGGCCGCCGTTCTTCTTCAACCCATATGCCTCGGCCTGCTGGGCGATGCTGGCCATGTATTCCACCACTTCCACCGGATGCTTGCCGATGGCCGTTTCCTCGGAAAGCATGACCGCGTCCGCCCCGTCCAATATGGCGTTGGCCACATCCGTGGTTTCCGGCCGGGTGGGAGCAGGATTGTCAACCATGGAAATAAGCATCTGCGTGGCCACGATGACCGGCTTGTCCTTGGCGCGGCAGGCATCGATGATGGTCTTCTGCATGATGGGCAGCTCCGGCAGGGGGCATTGCACGCCCAGATCACCCCGGGCAACCATGAGACAGTCGGCGGCCTCCAGAACGGCCTGCAGATTGTCGTAAGCGGCCCGCTGCTCCATTTTTGCGATGATGGGCAGCACACGGCCGTCCTTTTCCATTGCATCGCGCAAATCGAGAATATCGCGCCCTGACTGCACGAACGACATGGCCACGGCATCAACGCCCAGATCAAGCGCCTCGACAAGATCGATCCTGTCCTTGTCCGTAAGCGCGGGGATGGAGATGAACTTGCCCGGAAAGGCGATTCCCTTGTGCGAGGTCAGCAGTCCTCCATTGATGGCCCTGAGCGCGAACACGGCTCCCGGCTCCACGCAACGAACTACCGTAAAACGAAGCATGCCGTCACTCAGATGCACGGCATCCCCTTCCTTAAGCTCGGAAAGGATCACGGGATGGTCAAAGGGCAGGAACAATGCGTCCAGGTCATGCGCCGGGCGGCGTTCAACTGGGCCAAGCAGAACCTCCTGCCCGCGAACGACATGTGCAGGGGAATGGTCAAGTTCGCCGACACGTATCTTGGGGCCGCTGAGATCGGCCAGAACCGTCAGCACGATGTCCAATCGCGCCGAGATGGCGCGGATGTCGCGCACCGCGTCAGCGAATGAAGCGGCGTCGCCATGGGAAAAGTTGAGACGAAACACGCGCACGCCTTCGCGGACCATGGCTTCCATGGTGGCGGGTTCGCGCGATGCCGGGCCGAGTGTGGCTATGATCGTGGTTTTCATCCAAATCCTCCAGTGCTTCTGACACTACAGGATTTGGCGGCACAGGCAAACAGGACAAAGCGACAATCACGTGTCTTCCGCAAGCAGGTCGGCACCATGCTCGCGGAAAAAGCGCATGAATGCCTCGGCTGCAGGGAACAGACGGCGGTCCTTGCGGTAGGTCAGATAAAATTCGCGCTTGAGAGCAAGGTCCGGCACATCCAACACCACAAGGCCGGAACGTCCTCTGTAGCGGCGGGCAACGGTCTTTGAGGTGACCGTCACACCCATGCCCGCCAACACGCATTCCATGGCCGTGGCCGTGTTGTCCACACAGGCGCGAACATCCATGTGGGGCAGGATGCCGAACGGCTCCACCGCGCATTCAAAGGCCTCGCGCGTACCTGAACCCTTGCCGCGAATGATCCACGGCAACTGCGAAAGATCACGGATACTCACGGCATGGCCGGAAAGCCGCCGCGCAAGGTCGGCATGCGCCACCAAGACAACATCGTCTTCCAAAACAAGCTCGGACTCAAGCTCCGGCGCATGAGGCTGCGCGCCCACCACGCCAAGCAACAGTTCGCCGCAAACAACCCGGTCGGTGATGGATTTGCAATCGCCCACCTCGACATGAAAGGTTACATCCGGATACGCGGTGGCAAATGCGCCCATGATCTGCGGCAGGAAATACGTGGCCGGAATAGTGCTGCCACCGAGGTGCAGATCCCCGACAACCTTGTCCTGAAGGAGCTGAATTCTGATTTTGGCGTCTTCAAGGCGCTCGAACACGGAATGGGCGCTGCCGTAAAGAATCTCGGCCGCTTCGGTGGGAAGAATGGAACGCCCCAGGCGGTCGAACAACAGGATTCCCAGTTCTTCCTCAAGAGAGGATATGTGCGAACTGACTGTGGGTTGGGATAAAAACAACACCTTGGCGGCCTTGGAAAAGCTGCGCTGTTCATAGACCCGGCAAAAAGCTTCGAGCTTCCTCATATCCATGGTAACACCTGCAATCCATAGAGAAAATCTATAGGTCAACATAAAAAAAGGGCAGGATAATTCCTGCCCTTTTTTGAAACCTAATCTTCCTTGGAATCGGCCTCAGCCTTTTCCTCGGTTTTTTCGGCCTTGGGCTCCGCAGGCTTTTCAGCCTTTTTCGGAGCGGCCTTCTTTTTCGGAGCAGCCTTCTTCTTGGGAGCCGGCTTTTCCTCTGCCTTGGGCTCTTCGGCCGGGGCCGGAGCAGCGCCTGCGAGCTTGGTCAATTCAATGATGACCATGGGCGCGCAGTCGCCCTTGCGGGGCGAAGACAGCTTGATGATACGGGTATAACCGCCACCGCCGTTGAAACGGGGGCCGATTTCGTCAAACAGGCGCTGGACCATCTGGTGGCTGTTCAGCACCTTGTACGCCTGACGACGGGCATGCAGGTCATTCTTGAGAGCCAGAGTGATCAGGCGATCGATAACCTTGCGCAGTTCCTTAGCCTTGGCTTCGGTGGTACGAATGGATTCGTAGGTCAGCAGAGCCTTGGCCATGTTGCGGAACAGGGCCTTGCGGTGGGACGAGCTTCGATTGAGCTTCCTTCCGGACTTCCTATGCCTCATTTTTCTCTTTCCTCTTCAGCCATTCCTGATATTTTTTGTCAAAATCCTCAAGCACCATGCCGAATTTCAGCGTCATGCTGTCCAGAACCCGGCGAATCTCGTCGAGAGATTTACGGCCGAAGTTCTTGGTCTTGAGCATCTGCGCCTCGGTACGCTGCACAAGTTCGCCCACAAGCTGAATGTTGGCGGCCTTGAGGCAGTTGGTGGCACGAACGGAAAGCTCCAGTTCGTCGATGCTCTTGAACAAATTCGGATTGAGGTCGATCTTGTCTTCCTCGCTCTCCTGG
Source organism: Pseudodesulfovibrio senegalensis (assembly GCF_008830225.1). Taxonomy (NCBI): domain Bacteria; kingdom Pseudomonadati; phylum Thermodesulfobacteriota; class Desulfovibrionia; order Desulfovibrionales; family Desulfovibrionaceae; genus Pseudodesulfovibrio; species Pseudodesulfovibrio senegalensis. The sequence continues at coordinate 337,696 of NZ_WAIE01000002.1, read as the reverse complement.
GTCTCCGAGGTCATTTCATCGAAATTGATGAACACGGAGAGTTGTTCCTTGAGAATCTTGGCACTGTAGGCGCAGGCGTCTTCCGGGGTAACGGAGCCGTCTGTCCAGACTTCGAGAATGAGCTTGTCGTAGTTGGTCATCTGACCGACGCGAGCCTGCTCGACAGTGTAGGCCACCTTGCGGATGGGGGAAAAGCTGGCATCCATGGTGACCAGGCCGATTTCATCGGCGAGACCCTCATGCATTTCCGCGGGCATGTAACCCTTGCCCATGCGAATTTCCAGTTCCATCCTCAGGGGGCGGTCCTCGGTCAGGGTGGCGATGTGCTGCTCGGGGTTCAGAACCTTGACGTTCTGGTTTTCCTTGATCTTGGCGGCGGTGACCGCACCCTGTTTGTCGGCTTCGAGAACCAGGGTTTGGGCTTCGTCCGTGGTCATGGCCAGCCGAACGGATTTGAGGTTGAGGACAACCTCGGTCATGTCCTCCAGCACACCCTCCATGGTGGTGAACTCGTGCTGCACGCCTTCAATCTGAGCTGCCACGATGGCACAGCCCTGAAGGGATGAAAGCAGGGTTCTCCGCATGGCATTGCCAATGGTCGTTCCGTAGCCGCGCTCCAGAGGTTCGCACACGAACTTTCCGTAAGTCTCGGAAGACTTGGGGTCGCGGACGAGGTTCTCGGGCTTGACGAGTTCGGACCAGTTGCGGGCGTTGATAAGCTTGTCGCCGTTCTGAATAAGCATGCAATGCACCTATCTATTTTGAGTACAATTCGACGATGAGCTGCTCGTTGATCGGGAACTGGATGTCTTCCCGGCTGGGCAGTGCCTTGACCGTGCCCTTGAAGTTGGCACCGTCGGACTCCAGCCATTCGGGGCAGCCACGGCGGGCGATGACTTCCTGAGCTTCCATGATCACGGGCACCTTGCGGCTCTCTTCGCGAACTTCAATGGCATCACCCGGCTTAACCATCATGGAGGGGATGCTCACGCGGCGACCGTTCATGACGAACATGCCGTGGCGGACCATCTGGCGCGCCTGATCGCGGGAGTTTGCGAAACCGAGACGGTAAATGACGTTGTCGAGGCGGCGTTCGAGCAGGAACAGGAGATTGTGACCGGTAACGCCCTTCATGGCGTCGGCACGTTCATAGTACTTGCGGAACTGGCCTTCGAGCACGCCATACATGCGGCGGACCTTCTGCTTTTCGCGCAGCTGGATGGCGTAATCGCTCATCTTCTTGCGCATGCGGCCGGAATGGCCCGGAGCGTAAGGACGCTTTTCGTAGGCGCACTTATCGGTATAGCAACGGTCGCCCTTGAGGAACAGTTTCTGGCCCTCGCGGCGGCAGAGCTTGCACTTGGCTTGCGTATATCTTGCCACTGTAAATCTCCTTTAAACCCTGCGGCGTTTCGGCGGACGGCAGCCGTTGTGCGGAATCGGGGTGATGTCACGAATGAACGTCACCTTGAAACCAGCGGCGCTGATAGCGCGCATGGCAGCCTCACGACCGGAACCCGGTCCCTTCACCATGATGCCGACGGTACGCATGCCGTTGTCGCGCGCGGTTTTGGCGGCGGACTCGGCAGCGATCTGTGCGGCAAAGGGAGTGCTTTTGCGGGAACCCTTGAAAGCGGCTCCGGCACTCGCCCAGCTCACCACATTGCCCTTCGGGTCGGTGAAGGTGATAATGGTGTTGTTGAACGTGGCCTTGATGTGGGCCACGCCAACAGGGATGTTTTTCTTCTCTTTTTTCTTCGTACGGCGGGGTCTAGCCATTGCCGGACTCTCCCTTTAAAATTTCCGTTTGACGAGTAAAGGCGAACCTCGCATGGCGTGGTCGGCTTCCTCAATTATTATCGTACGTTCAAGCGCTACTTTTTCTTCTTCCTGCCAACCACCGAACGACGCGGACCCTTGCGGGTACGAGCGTTGGTGTGGGTCCGCTGACCATGGCAGGGAAGACCACGACGATGGCGCAGGCCGCGATAGCAGCCGATGTCCATCAAACGCTTGATGTTCTGGATCACTTCCCGACGAAGATCGCCTTCAACCTTGTGGTTCTGCTCGATCTCGTTACGGATGGAGTTGACCTCTTCGTTAGAGAGGTCATCAGTCTTTTTCTGCCAATCAACCTTGACAGTAGACAGAATCTCCATGGCCGTCGTGCGGCCAATGCCGTAGATATAGGTCAGCGCAATATCCATGCGCTTGTTCTTGGGCAGATCAACACCTGCGATACGTGCCACGGCTATTCCCCTTTATCCTTGACGCTGCTTGTGCCTGGGGTTCTCACAGATCACCCGCAGGACACCACGGCGCCTGATGATTTTGCACTTGGAACACATTTTCTTAACAGAAGGCCTGACTTTCATGTCAAACTCCAAATCAATAGCGTATCGCCAGAACCCGCCATTGGGTCTGGCCGTCAAAACGAAGCTGCATCTTTTACAGCAGAATCTGCAAAAGAGCAAGTATTAAAGATCGACCTCCCTAATTGGTCGAACTCAGAATCCGCGGACCGTCCGTGGTCACAGCAATGGTATGCTCAAAATGCGCGGACAAACTCCGGTCCCGGGTCACTGCGGTCCACTGATCGTCCAAGACCTCCACTTCGTGTGTCCCGAGGGTCACCATGGGCTCTATGGCCAGCACCATCCCCGCCTTGAGCGGGACGCCGGTCATGCCCGAAGGCACGAAGTTAGGTATCTCGGGCTTCTCGTGGAGATGCGCTCCGATACCGTGTCCGACAAAACGCCGGACAATGCCAAATCCGAATTCCTCGACATAGTTCTGCACAGCCGCAGAGATTTCATACAGATTATTGCCGGGGACGGCTTCAGCGATTCCACGATGCAACGCCTCACGGGTAACGTCCATGAGTTTTCGGGCCTCATCAGAGACCTTGCCAACGGCGTAGGTCCTTGCGGAGTCACCGTAGAATCCTTCGTACACGACACCCATGTCAAAACTGACTATGTCCCCTTCGGTGAGGAAGCGAGTCTCCGAGGGAAAGCCGTGCACTATCTCATCATTGACGGAACAACACAGGGCATAGGGAAAGCCCTGGTATCCCAAAAAAGCAGGACGTACGCCGAAATCGGCGCACCGCTCCCTGCAAATATCTTCGAAAAGCATGGTGGGAACGCCCGGACGGACGTTCTCACCAAGCTCGTCAAGTATCGTCGATACAATTCGATTCGCCTCACGAATGAGACTGATCTCCTTGTCGTTCTTGAGGAAGACACCCCTGAACTTTTTCAAGGCTATCGCCTTCCCTTCACTTTCCCGGCTTTGCCCATAAGGCCTTCATACTGCCGGGAAATCAGGTACGATTCGATCTGGCCCATGGTGTCCATACCCACACCGACCACAATAAGCAAGGCCGTGCCGCCGAAATAGAACGGCACGTTGAGCTTGGCGATCATGATCATGGGCAGCACACAAATGGCGGAAACATACAGCGCACCCCAGAGGGTGATGCGTGCAAGAACCCTGTCGATGTATTCGCGGGTCTTGACGCCGGGACGGATGCCGGGAATGAACCCGCCCTGCTTCTGGATGTTTTCGGCGATGCCTTTGGGATCAAAGACGATGGCCGTGTAGAAGTAGCAGAAGAAAATGATGATGGCGATGTAGACCAGATTGTAAATGATGGAGCTGGGGGTCAGGAACCCGGTGAGGTCCTTGAGCCACGCCACATTCGAAAACTGGGCAATGGTCGCCGGGAACATCAGGATGGACGAGGCGAAGATCGGCGGAATAACACCGGCGGTGTTGATTCGCAGCGGCAGATGCGTGGTCTGCCCGCCGACCATCCTGCGGCCCATCTGGCGTTTGGCGTAATGAATGGGAATCCGGCGCTGGCCGCGTTCCATGAACACGATGAACGCCAGAGTCGCCACCATGACGGCCATGATGATGAGCAGCATGAACAGAGAGATTTCCCCGACCGTCATCAAACGCGTGGTGTTGATGAGGGCCGAGGGAAGCCCGGCAACGATACCCCCGAAGATGATCAGTGAGATACCGTTGCCGATTCCCTTTTCAGTCATTTGTTCGCCAAGCCACATGAGGAAACAGGTTCCCGCGGTCAGTGTCAGAACGGTCATGAGCTTGAAGCCCATGCCCGCATGCAACACCACAGGTGCACCGGAGGGACTGCTCATGCCCTCAAGGCCGGCCGAAATGGCGAAGCCCTGAACCAGGCAGATGAGCACGGTTCCATACCGGGTGTACTGGGTCATTTTCTTGCGCCCTGCTTCGCCTTCCTCCTTCTGCATCCGCTTGAGCTCGGGGCTGACCACGGTCAGAAGCTGGATGATGATGGAGGCGGAGATGTAGGGCATAATGCCCAGCGCGAAGATGGACAGGTTTTTCAACCCGCCACCGGAGAACATGTCAAAAAGCCCGAACAGAGTGTTCTGGGCGCTGGCAAAGAAATCAGCCAGAGCCCCACTGTCCACGCCGGGAACAGGGATGTGGATACCAAGCCTGTAAACAGCGAGCAGTGCGAACGTCCAGAGCAGTTTCTTTTTCAGCTCCGGCAGACGGGCGAGATTTTCGACTCCTGACAATGCCACGTTAACCCTTCCAATACGGTTGAAGCTTAGCCTTCAATGGCCTTGGCGGTTCCGCCGGCCTTCTGGATCTTATCGGCAGCCGAAGCGCTGAAGCGGTGAGCCTCAACAGTGACGGCCTTGGACAGTTCGCCGACGCCCAGTACCTTGATCGGTGCGCCCTGCTTGGCAAGACCGCGCTCGTAGATATCGGCCACGGAAATCTCGGCCTTGTCTTCAAACGCGTCAACCAGACGCCCGATGTTGATAGCGACATATTCCTCGCGGAAACGGTTCTTAAAGCCACGCTTCGGAAGACGGCGTGCCAGGGGCATCTGACCGCCTTCGAAACCGGGACGGACACCACCGCCGGAGCGGCTGTTCTGACCCTTGTGGCCCTTGGCAGAGGTCTTACCCCAGCCGGAACCGGAACCACGGCCTATACGCTTCCGTTCCTTGTATTCTTCCGGGAACGGATAGAGTTCGTGCAGCCTCATGATTCAGTTACCTCCACCAGGTGCTTCACCTTTGCGATCATGCCACGGATTTCCGGGCGGTCCTCAAAAGACTTTTCCTGGCGAATCTTGCGCAAGCCCAATGCTTCCAGGGTCTTGACCTGCTGGGGCTTGCACGCAATTTTGCTCTTGATAAGTTTAACCTTCAACATTCCGGCACTCCTTACTTTCTCGGCGTGGAAACCGGCTTGCCGCGCAGTTTGGAGACTTCCTCTGCACTGCGGAGGGAAGCCAAACCGGCGATGGTGGCGCGAAGAACGTTGTGCGGATTGTTGGTACCGATGGCCTTGGTCAGGATGTCCCTGACGCCAACGGCTTCCATGATTGCGCGCACCGGACCACCGGCGATGATGCCGGTACCCTCGGAAGCGGGCTTGAGCACGACACGGCCTGCGCCGTAACGTCCGAGAACCTCGTAAGGCAGCGTGCCTTCCAGCAGGGGGACGTCGATCATGTCCTTCTTGGCCCGTTCGGAAGCCTTGCGAATGGCTTCGGGGACTTCGTTGGCCTTACCGAGACCGTATCCAACCTTTCCTTCACCGTCGCCGACGACGACGAGGCAGCTGAAGCTGAACCTACGACCGCCTTTCACAACCTTGGCAACGCGGTTCAGGTAGACGATCTTTTCGATCAGTCCAGAATCATTCTGTTCCATCATGATAGTCACCCTCTAGAATTTCAGGCCGCCCTCGCGAGCGCCGTCGGCAAGAGCCTTGATTTTGCCATGGTAGATGTAACCGTTGCGGTCGAACACCACGGTCTCGATCTTCTGCTCAAGCGCCCGAGCCGCGATGTCCTTGCCCACACGGGCAGCGGATTCGCAGTTGGGGTTGAGGGCCTCACCATCCTTGGCGGCAACCTGCGTGGAGGCGCTCGCCAGAGTGGCACCGTTTACATCGTCGACAAGCTGCGCATACAGGTGCTTGTTGGAACGGAAGACGACGAGCCTGGGGCGTGCAGCTGTGCCGGACACCTTCTTGCGGATGCGGATCTTCCTGCGGTGCCGAGCCTGTTCTTTGGTCATTTTCATATTGCTACCCTACCCCTACTTGGCTCCGGCCTTGCCGGCCTTGCGCTTGATGATTTCGTCAACGTACTTGATGCCCTTGCCCTTGTAGGGTTCCGGCGGACGCACGCGGCGAATCTGAGCCGCAACTTCTCCGACCAACTGCTTGTTGATGCCGGAAAGCGTCACCTTGGAGCCTTCGGCCTTGGCTTCGATGTCCTTGGGCAGATCAAACTCCACCGGGTGGGAATACCCGACATTGAGCACGATCTTCTTGCCCTGTACGGACACCTTGTAACCAACGCCGATAACTTCCAGGGCTCGTTCAAAGCCCTTGGTGACACCCTCGACGCAGTTGGCGAGCAGAGTGCGGCGCAGGCCGTGCTGGCTACGGGCAAGACGGGAATCGTCCACGCGCACCACTTCGACCTGGTTGTCCTCGATTTTATATTCGACCTTCGGATGGACGGCGGTGGTCAGGGCACCTTTGGGCCCCTTGACCGTAACCTCGTCCGCGCCGACCTTGATCTCGACGCCCGAAGGGATTTCAATCGGTTTCTTTCCTATCCTAGACATGGTTAACCTCGGTTACCAAATTTCGCAGAGCAGTTCGCCGCCCACGTTCTTTTCATGAGCCTGGCTTCCCTCGAGCACGCCTGCGGACGTGGACAGAATGCAGATACCAAGTCCGTTCTGCACTCTGGGAATGTCCTGGGCACCGCAATATACGCGGCGACCCGGCTTGCTCACCTTCTTCAGGCCGGAAATGATGGCCTGACCGTCAGCGTACTTGAGGGTGACAGTGATGTCCTTTTCCTCAACAGCATAGTCAGCGATATAGCCTTCGGCCTTCAGGATTTCCGCGATGGATGCCTTCACCTTGGAGGTGGGCACGGTTACGCTTTTATGAAAAGCGCCATGCGCGTTCCTGATGCGGGTCAGCATATCGGCTATGGGATCAACAACAGCCATTATATTCTCCTTAGAAAATTACCAGCTCGCTTTACGCACGCCGGGAAGTTCGCCAGCCAGGGCTTTGTTCCGGAAGCAGATACGGCAAATGCCATACCTTCTCAGAAACGCCCGGGGCCGCCCGCAGATGGGGCAGCGGTTGTAGGCGCGAACCTTGAACTTGGGCTTGCGACGAGCCTTTACTCTCAGTGCAGTTCTAGCCATTTCGGTCCTCCTACTTCTTGAAAGGCATTCCGAGAAGGTCAAGAAGCATCTTGCCTTCCTTGTCCGTTTCGGCGGATGTGACGATGGTAATGTTCATACCCTTCACGTGCTCGATCTTGTCGATTTCCAGCTCCGGGAAAATGGAATGTTCCCGAATACCGAGGGTGAAGTTGCCACGTCCGTCAAAGCCCCTGTCCGGAATGCCGCGGAAGTCGCGGACACGCGGAAGGGCGAACGAAACCAGTTTATCCAGAAAGTCCCACATCAGATCCCGGCGCAGAGTGACGCGAACGCCGACCGGCATGTCCTCGCGCAGTTTGAAGGCCGCAATGGACTTCTTAGCACGGGTGATAACAGCACGCTGGCCAGCAATCTTGGTCAACTCCTCGACGGCATCTTCGATGAGCTTGGTGTTCTGGCTGGCTTCGCCAAGGCCGATATTGAGAGATATCTTCTCGACCCTGGGCATCTGCATGGGGCTCTTGTACCCGAACTCCTTGTTGAGCTCGGGGGCCACTTTCTCTTTGTATACTTTCTCAAGACGAGTCATTGTGGTCTACCTACTTGAAGATCTCGTTGCACTTTTTGCAAAAACGGACCTTCTTGCCGTCTTCGGTCTTCTTGTACCCGATCCGGGTCGGCTTGGTGCAAGCATCACAAACCGCCTGGACATTGGAAACATGGATCGGGGCTTCCTTTTCCACAATACCGCCGGGCTGATTGGCGTAGGGATTGGCCTTGGTGTGGCGCTTGACCACATTGACCTTCTCCACGAGAACGGCATCCTTTTTCTTATAAACCTTCAGGATCTTGCCGATCTTGCCCTTGTCCTTACCGGCGATGACCATGACCTTGTCGTCTTTGCGCAGCTTAGTCTTCATATTGGTCACCTCCTACAAAACTTCAGGAGCAAGGGAAACAATCTTCATGAAACCGGCAGCGCGCAGTTCCCTGGCAACAGGCCCGAAGATACGAGTACCCACGGGATCCATGTTGGTGTTCAGGAGAACGGCCGAGTTGTTGTCGAACTTGATGTAGGATCCGTCGGGACGACCGATTTCCTTACGTGTCCGCACGACAACGGCTTTCATGACAGCGCCCTTCTTCACTTTGGAATGGGGCATGGCCTCTTTCACAGAAACGACGATGATGTCACCGACGCTTGCGTAGCGCCTCTTGGAACCACCAAGAACCTTGATGCAGGATACTTTCTTGGCCCCAGAGTTGTCCGCTACGTCGAGTTTGGATTCAACCTGTATCATTGGTGTTTATCCTCTCAACGCCTAAACGGCTTTTTCCAGAATCTGAACCAGATGCCATCTCTTGCGGCGGCTCAGGGGCTTGGACTCAACAATCTGCACCTTGTCACCGGTGTGGCAGTCATTGGCCGGATCATGGGCCATGAACTTCTTGCGGCGACGGATGTATTTCTTCAGCAACGGGTGCTTGACCAGGGTCTCGACGCGGACGACAATAGTCTTGTCAGCCTTGTCGGAGATGACAACCCCGGTCAGGGTGCGCCGGTTGCCTTCGTACTTAAACTCAGCCATGGGTTATGCTCCCTGTCTTTCCCGCTGGATGGTCAGGATGCGGGCAATAGTCTTCTTCACTTCACTCAGCTTTCCGGTGTTTTCAAGCTGCGCGGTGGCGTGCTTGAAACGCAGGTCGAAAAGTTCCTTGCGGAATTCGTCCAGCTTGTCGGTCAGCTGAGCATCGTCCATTTCACGAAGTTCCTTGGCAGTCATTACTCAAGACCCTCCTTGACGACGATGGTGGTCTTGATGGGCAGCTTGTAGGAAGCACGCTTGAGCGCTTCCTTGGCCAGAGCAAGATCGACACCTTTGACTTCATACATAACCCGGCCCGGTTTCACCGGAGCGCACCAACCTTCGGGAGCGCCCTTACCCTTACCCATGCGGACTTCCGCAGGCTTGGAGGTGATGGGGAAATCAGGGAAAATACGGATCCAGACCTTACCACCGCGCTTGATGTGGCGCATGATGGCTACACGAGCAGATTCAATCTGCTGGCTGGTGAGTTTTCCGTGCTCCAGAGCCTTCAGGCCGATATCGCCGAAGGCTACGCTGTTACCCCTGAGGGCCTTGCCTCTGTTGCGGCCCTTCTGCCGCTTACGGAATTTAACCTTTTTCGGAGCGAGCATTACTGTTCTACCTCTTTGTCCAGAATCTCACCCTTGAAGATCCAGACCTTGACGCCGATGACGCCGTACGTCGTGGACGCAACAGCATAACCGTAGTCAATGTCCGCACGAAGCGTGTGAAGAGGCACACGACCGTCACGGTACCACTCTCCACGGGCGATTTCCGCACCCGCAAGACGGCCGGCACATGCGACCTTGATACCCTCGGCACCGAATTTCCTGGCAAGGCCCACCGTACGCTTCATGGCACGGCGGAAGGCAACGCGGCGTTCGAGCTGCTGGGCGATGTTCTCAGCTACAAGCTGAGCCTCGACCTCAGGCCGACGGATTTCGTTCACTTCAATGGTGAATTCAGTTTTGAACTTGCTTCTCAATTCTTCACGCAGTTTTTCGATCTCCACGCCCTTGCGGCCGATGATGATGCCCGGCCGAGCAGTGTGGATGATCAGACGGATCTTGCCGCCTGCGCGTTCGATTTCAATGCGGGCAACGCCTGCTTGATACAGCTTTTTCTTAACGAACTTGCGCACCTGGTCGTCCTGATAGACGAATGCGGGATAGTCCTTTTTGCTGTACCAGCGAGACAGCCAGTTCTTGTTATACCCCAGACGAAAACCGTAAGGATGTACTTTTTGACCCATGGCTGCCCCCTAAACTTCCTTGACCACTATGGTTATGTGGCTGGTGCGCTTGCAAATGCGATAAGCGCGGCCCATGGCCCGAGGCTGGATGCGTTTCCAGGTCGGTCCTTCATTGACGATGACTTTATCAACAACCAGAGCGTCCACGTCGACACCCGGCTTCTGCTCCGCGTTGGCAACGGCGGAATACAGAACCTTGCTCAAGATCTGCGCGGGCTTCTTGGGCGTGAAGCGCAGAATATTCAGGGCATCCTCAACGGGCTTGCCCTTGATGTTCTCGGCAACGATGCGGGTCTTACGTGCGGACACTCGGATGAACTTTGCTACTGCTTTAGCTTCCATTTCATCTCACCTATTTACCCTTCTTCTTGTCGGCAGCATGGCCAAAATACGTCCTGGTGGGAGAAAACTCACCAAGCTTGTGGCCAACCATGTTCTCGGTCACGAACACGGGAATGAACTTGCGACCGTTATGCACGGCAAAGGTCATGCCGACCATCTCGGGAATGATGGTGGACCTGCGGGACCAGGTCTTGATGACCCGGCGATCGTTATTCTCCTGAGCCGTGGAGACCTTCTTGATGATGTGGTCGTCCACGAAAGGACCTTTTTTGAGAGACCTAGGCATACTTCAACTCCTATTTCTGTCCGCGACGCTTCACAATGAGCTTGGAAGACGCTTTCTTCTTGTTGCGGGTTCTGTAGCCCTTGGCCGGGGTGCCCCACGGGGAAACCGGGTGACGACCACCGGAGCTACGACCTTCACCACCACCGAGCGGGTGATCGATGGGGTTCATGGCCACGCCACGGACTTTGGGACGACGGCCCAGGAAGCGATTGCGTCCGGCCTTGCCCAGGGAGATGTTTTCGTGGTGGATGTTGCCCACCTGGCCAACGGTGGCCATGCAGGTGACCAGCACCTTGCGGACTTCGCCGGAGGGCATGCGCAGAAGCGCGTACTTGCCTTCCTTTGCAACGAGCTGTGCATACGTCCCTGCAGCGCGGCAGAACTGGCCGCCGCGGCCCGGGTGCAGCTCGATGTTGTGCACCACGGTACCAGTGGGGATGCTCTTCAAGGCCAGGGCATTGCCGGGCTTGATGTCAGCACCTTCGCCAGCGACGATGGTATCGCCACGGTTCAGGCCCACAGGGCACAGGATGTAGCGCTTTTCGCCGTCTGCATAATGCAGCAGGGCAATGCGGGCGCTGCGGTTCGGATCGTATTCGATCTGGGCAACCACAGCGGGCACGGCCAGCTTGTTACGCTTGAAGTCGATCATACGGTACAGGCGCTTGACACCGCCGCCGCGACGGCGGGAGGTCACGCGACCGTTGTTGTTCCTGCCTGCCTTCTTGGTCAGGCCCTTGGTCAGAGACTTCTCGGGAGTGGTCCGTGTGATCTCCGCGAAATCGGAAATCGTCTGGAACCGGCGGCCCGGAGAAGTCGGCTTCAGCTTGCGGGTAGCCATGGCTTACACTCCCTCGAAGAATTCGATTTTTTCACCGGCCACGAGCTTGACCATGGCCTTCTTGTAACCGGACTCGCGTCCGACCACACGACCAAAGCGCTTGCGCGGCAGTGCTTTTTTACGAATGATGTTCACGGACTCGACCTTGACGTCGAAGGCGGTTTCAACGGCCTTCTTCACCTCGACCTTGTTGGCATCGGGGTGAACGTAAAAGGAGACGTGATTGGCCTGCTCCTTGGCTTCGGTAGCCTTCTCGGAGATAACCGGCTTAAGCAATATTTTGGAATAATCCATGGCTATTTCAACCTCTCCTGTACGTCAACGGCGGCACCCTCAAGCATCACCAGCTCGGGGTACAGCAGTACATCGTAAACATTAAGCTTCTCAGCCTCGACAACTTTGATGCCGGGAATATTCCTGGCAGAAAGAGCGAGATTTTTATCAGCTTCCTTCACGACAATCAAGGCTTTTTCCAGTCCGAGAGCCTTCTTGACATCGGCAAAGGCCCGGGTCTTGATCTCGGGCATGTCGATGGCCTTGACGACCATCAGCTTGTTTTCCGATGCGCGGGAAGACAAAGCCATTTTCATGGCCAGCTTGCGGACCTTCTTGTTGACCTTGAATTCGTAGCTGCGCGGCTGCGGGCCAAAGGTGATGGCACCGCCGCGCCACAGCGGGGAGCGAACGGAACCGGCGCGTGCGCGTCCGGTGCCTTTCTGGCGCCAGGGCTTGCGACCACCGCCACGGACCGTATTACGGGTCTTGGTGGCGTGGGTGCCGCTGCGCTTGGCAGCAAGCTGGGCCCTGACGACGAGCTGCAGGATCTCGGGCCGGATTTCGACCTCGAAGACCTCGGGAGCAAGCTCGATATTGCCCACTTCCTTTTTGTTCTGATCAAATATGCTCAGTTTCGTCATTGTAGATACCTCTCGCTCCGCTTAGGCGTTTTTGCGGATCATTACCATGCCGCCCTTGGGACCGGGCACCTGGCCCTTGACCACGAGGATGTTCTCCTCAGGACGGACATCGACGATCTCGATGTTGGAAACGGTCACGCGGGCATTTCCCATCTGGCCGGGCATCTTCTTGTTCTTCCAGACACGGCCGGGGAAGGTTGCGTTACCAACGGAACCGGGAGAGCGGTGAACCTTTTCCGCACCATGGGATGCGCGCGAGCCACCGAAGTTCCAGCGCTTCATAACGCCCTGGAAACCTTTACCCTTGCTCTTTCCGGTCACCTTGACCTTTTCGCCGGGAGCGAAGATATCGACAGTGATTTCACTGCCCACCTCGTATTCGGAAACGTCCTTGAGACGAAATTCCTTGAGGTGGCGGAACAGGCCTTTGCCAGCCTTGGCCTGATGGCCTTTCTGCGGCTTGCCGACCTTACGTTCCTCAATAGCGTCAAAACCGACCTGGATGGCGCTATAGCCTTCCTTGTCAGTGGTTTTGACCTGCATCACCGGGCAGGGACCAGCCTGGATCACGGTCACAGGGCAGACGGTACCGTCTTCCCTGAACACGCGGGTCATGCCCAGTTTCTTTCCGAGTATACCAAGATTCTTAGCCATGATTACACCCCACTACAGCTTGATTTCAACGTCCACGCCGGCAGGCAGGGACAGTTTACCGAGGGCATCGACGGTCTGCTGGGTCGGTTCCAGGATGTCCAGCAGCCGCTTGTGAATGCGCATCTCGAACTGTTCGCGGGACTTCTTGTCCACATGCACGGACTTCTGGACGGTGGTCCGATGAATATTCGTCGGAAGCGGGATGGGGCCGGCGATAGCCGCGCCGGTATTGCGCGCGGTATCAACGATCTCGGTCACCGCCTTGTCCAGAATGCGGTAATCATAAGCCTTGAGCTTAATCCTGATCCGATCGCTCGTCATGGAAGCCATTTGGATTCTCCTTTTTGATCCGGTTGTTTCCACGATGACGCTGGAAGTCAAAGCTGCCGGGGTGTATCGGCTCGGCGTTTCCGCCATGCGAGCCACCCCGGACTTGTGCTTGAAGACTCAGCGATCACACATCTATTGTTTCTTAACTATCTCTTCAGCCAAGCTGGCCGGAACCTGCTCGTAGTGATCGAACTGCATCGAGAACGTGGCGCGGCCCTGGGTGCGCGACCTGAGGTCGGTGGCGTATCCGAACATTTCGGACAGAGGCACAAAGCACCGGACGACCTGAACGCCCGTGCGGGCTTCCATTTCGCCCACGCGGCCGCGGCGGCCGTTGAGGTCGCCGATCACGTCGCCGAGGTATTCCTCGGGGGTGACCGCTTCCACGGACATGATGGGTTCGAGCAATACGCCGCCGGCCTGGCGGCATGCTTCCTTGATTGCCTGAGAACCGGCAATGTAGAAAGCCTGCTCACTGGAGTCCACGTCGTGATACGAACCGAACACCAGCTTGACCTTGAGGTCCACCACGGGATAGCCGGCAACAACACCGGCCTTCATGGCGTCCTGAATACCCTTGTCAATAGAGGGTATGTACTCCTTGGGAATCACGCCGCCCTTGATCTCGTCGGCGAACTCGTAACCCTTTTCCGGGTTGGGTTCGACTTCGATGACAACGTGACCGTACTGACCGCGACCACCCGACTGCTTGGCGTGCTTGAAGTCCGCCTTGGTAGCCTTGGTGATGGTTTCGCGGTAGGCAACGCGGGGTGCGCCCACGTTGGCGTTGACGTTGAATTCGCGCAGCAGGCGGTCAACGATGATTTCCAGGTGCAGTTCGCCCATGCCGGCGATAAGGGTCTGCCCGGTTTCATCGTCGCTCTTGACGCGGAAGCTGGGGTCTTCCTTGGCCAGCTTGGCCAGGGAGTTGGTCAGCAGGTCGCGGTCCGCCTTGGTCTTGGGCTCGATGGCCACCTCGATGACCGGCTCCGGAACGTCCAGGGACTCCAGCACGATGGGCTTCTTGAGCTCGGCCAGCGTGTCACCGGTTGCAACGTTCTTGAGTCCGACGGCGGCAACGATGTCGCCCGCGTAAGCTTCCTTGATTTCCTCACGCTTGTTGGCGTGCATCTTCAACAGGCGGCCGATACGCTCCTTCTTGCCGGAGGCACCGTTCATGACCGTGTCACCGCTGCGGATGACACCGGAATAAATGCGCAGGAAGGTCAGATGACCGACGAACGGGTCGGTGGCCAGCTTGAAGCCAAGGGCGGCAAGCGGCTTGTCGTCGTCGCACGGGCACTCGATTTCTTCGCCGTTGTCCGGATTGATACCGGTCATGATCTCGATGTCCAGCGGAGACGGCAGGTAGTCCACAATGGCGTCCAGCAGCGGCTGCACACCCTTGTTGCGGAACGCGGTGCCGCACAGGACCGGACAAATGGTCAGGCTGTTGGTAGCCGTGCGCACGCCGTTCCTGAGTTCGTCTTCGGTCAACTCTTCGCCGCCGAGGTACTTTTCAAGCAATTCCTCGTCTTCTTCGGCAATGGCTTCGATAAGCTCACCGCGGTACAGTTCATACTGTTCCTGAAGGTCGGCGGGAATATCCTGCTCAATGTACTCGGTGCCCAGCTTGTGGGACTCGTCGTACACGAGGGCCTTGCCGGAAATCAGGTCCACAACGCCGACGAACTCGTCTTCCGCGCCGATGGGCAGCTGAAGGGGCACGGCCTTGGAGCCGAGCCTGGTCTTCATCATGTCCACGCAACGGAAGAAGTCCGCGCCGATGCGGTCCATCTTGTTGACGAACGCGATGCGGGGGACCGAGTAACGGTCCGCCTGGCGCCAGACGGTTTCGGACTGGGGTTCGACACCGGCAACGGAGTCGAAAACAGCCACACAACCGTCGAGCACGCGCAGGGCGCGTTCGACTTCCATGGTAAAGTCAACGTGACCCGGGGTGTCGATGATGTTGACGCGATGGTCGCGCCAGAAGCAGGTGGTGGCGGCAGACGTAATGGTGATGCCGCGTTCCTGTTCCTGAACCATCCAGTCCATGGTGGCTTCGCCGTCATGGACTTCACCGATTTTGTGGGACACACCGGTATAAAACAGAATGCGCTCAGTCGTGGTAGTCTTGCCCGCATCGATGTGGGCCATGATACCAATATTGCGCTGTTTTTCTCTGGGTACCTGTCTGGGCACTGCTCAACTCCGGAACTACCAGCGGTAGTGAGCGAAAGCTTTGTTCGCTTCCGCCATTTTGTGGGTGTCTTCCCGTTTCTTTACTGCTCCGCCACGATTGTTGAAGGCGTCCAGCAGTTCACCGGACAGGCGTGCGATCATGCCCTTTTCACCACGGTTGCGTGCATAGGAAATGAGCCAGCGAATGGCCAGGGCAACCTGACGATCCGGGCGGACTTCCATGGGCACCTGGTAGGTGGCACCACCCACGCGGCGGGATTTGACTTCCAGAGCAGGCTTGACGTTGTCCAAAGCCTTCTCGAAAGCCTTCAGGGGCTCTTCCTTGGTCTTGTCGGCCAATTCGTTGAGAGCCTGATAGAAAATTCTTTCGGCAGTGCTCTTTTTGCCGTCAAGCATAAGACGGTTCATGAAACGAGTAATGAGCTTGCTGCCGTAGACAGGATCCGGAAGGATCTGTCTCTTGGGTACTGGACCTTTACGAGGCATTTTTTTCTCCTGTGTTTCCGAGGGGACATTATTTCGGGCCGCCTCAGCCCTACTTTGGCATCACTCCCCGGCGTTGTATGCGAAGGCTGGCCCTATTTGGGCTTCTTGGCACCGTACTTGGAACGGCCGCGACGACGATCATCGACACCGGCGGTATCAAGGGAGCCGCGGATGATGTGATAACGCACACCGGGCAAGTCCTTGACACGACCACCGCGGATCAGCACCACGGAGTGTTCCTGCAGGTTGTGGCCTTCACCGCCGATGTAGGCGGTAACTTCGATTCCATTGGTCAGACGCACACGAGCGACCTTACGAAGCGCGGAGTTCGGCTTCTTGGGGGTCGTGGTGTAAACCCTGGTGCACACGCCGCGGCGCTGGGGGCACTGCTGCAGAGCACGGGTTTTCTTGCGCTTGACCTGCAGCTTACGCTGCTTTCTCACAAGCTGGTTAATGGTGGGCATGAATCCTCCAAAACGTGTTACAAACAATAATCCAACGGTAATCCGTCGGGCAAAGAGAACCGCTTGTATGCGCAAAGAATCCCCCTTGTCAAGGTTTTTCACCTTGCACAGGGGTATTCTTCACACGGTACTCACACAAAAAAGTTGGGGCAGGTTCTCCCACCCCAACCTCATATCCCGCGCAAACGGGCGTATTACATCTATATATGCGCTACTGGTTTTCCACGAGCAGCGGCTGATCTTCCAATTCTTCCAAGAACTTGTCCGGACGTTCCGGCTGTTCGGGAACCGTGATGGTGGATTCCTCATACTTGCGGAATCCGGTTCCTGCCGGGACCAAACGACCAACGATTACGTTTTCCTTGAGTCCGCGAAGGTGGTCGGCCTTGCCTTTGAGCGCAGCCTCGGTGAGCACCTTGGTGGTCTCCTGGAACGACGCGGCCGAGATGAAGGAGTCCGTGGACAGGGAAGCCTGCGTGATACCCAGAACCAGCGGTTCGGCCACGGCGGGCTGGAGCCCTTCCTGCACGGCACGATGGTTCTCGTCCATGAAGCGCTGCTTGTCCACCTGCTCGCCCATCAGGAACGTGGTTTCGCCCGGATCGATGATGCTGACCTTTTTCAGCATCTGGCGGACGATGATCTCGATGTGCTTGTCGTTGATGCCGACGCCCTGGAAACGGTACACATCCTGAATTTCTTCCACAAGATAACGGGCCAGGTGCTTCTCGCCCTTGATCTTGAGGATGTCATGCAGTTCGGGGTTGCCTTCGGTGAGCAGGTCTCCCGACTCAACAAAGTCTCCCTCCGTGACCGTGATGTGGCGGCCCTTGGGAATGAGATATTCCTTGGAATCGCCCACTTCCGGGGTAACGATGATCTTGCGCTTGCCCTTGGTGTCCGGACCATACGAGCAGATGCCGTCGATTTCCGAGCACACGCCCAAATCCTTGGGCTTGCGCACTTCAAAGAGTTCGGCAACGCGCGGCAGACCACCGACGATGTCTTTGGTCTTGGACGATTCACGCGGTTTACGTGCGATGACGTCACCGGCCTCAACATCCTGCCCGTCCTTGACCATGAGGATCGCGCCCACAGGCATCTGGAAGGTTGCCGGGGCCGAGGAATCCGGACGGACCAGAACGTTGCCGTCCTCGTCCACGATGGAAACGGCCGGCTTGAAGTTGGTGGTCCTGTATTCCATGACCGTGAGCATGGAACGCTGGGTGCGGTCCTCCTGCACGGTCTTTCCTTCGATGATATCGTGGAAGCGGACACGGCCCTTGACGTCGACGATAAAGGGTTCCATGAACGGTTCCCATTCAGCCAGCGCAGTGCCTTTCTTGATATCCTGACCGTCCGAAACCATGAGACGCGCACCCGAAGGCAGCACGTACTTTTCACGTTCGCGGCCCTGTTCGTCCACGATGCCCACCTGGCAGCTCTTGCCGATGACCATGGTCTGGCCGTCACGGTTCACGACCGTGCGCATGCGCGAGAACACGACCTTGCCCTGATGCTGCGACTGAATGGCGGACTGTTCGATTTCCTTGGATGCGGTACCACCGATGTGGAAGGTACGCATTGTCAGCTGGGTTCCGGGTTCACCAATGGACTGTGCCGCGATGATACCCACGGTCTCGCCCACGTTGACCAGATGGCCGCGAGCCAGGTCACGCCCGTAGCACTTGGCGCAGACGCCGTGCTTGCTCTTGCAGGTCAGCACCGAACGCATGGTCATGGAATTCACGCCGTGCTTTTCGATGAGGCCCGCGTAATGTTCGTCGATGAGCGAGTTGGCCGGAACGATGAGCTCTCCGGTGTCCTCGTCGAAGATGTCGAAGAGGGTAACGCGACCGAGAACGCGCTCGGCAAGGCGCATCTTGATTTCGCCACCCTTGACGAGGTGGCCGATTTCAAGGCCGTCCACGGTACCGCAATCCAGTTCGGAAACGGTCACGTCCTGCACCACGTCCACGAGGCGACGGGTCAGGTAACCGGAGTTTGCGGTCTTGAGCGCGGTATCCGCAAGGCCCTTACGAGCGCCGTGCGTGGATGTGAAGTACTGGAGCACGGACAGACCTTCACGGAAGGACGCGGTGATGGGCGTCTCGATGATCTCGCCCGAAGGCTTGGCCATCAGACCGCGCATGCCCGCGAGCTGGCGCATCTGGTCCTGGTTGCCTCGAGCACCCGAGGTGGCCATCATGTAGATGGAGTTGAAGCTGGAGTTGGATTCGGTCTTTCCGGTGACCGGATCTTCCACTTCATCCACCGAGATGTCCTTCATCATTTCGTTGGAGACGTCGTTGGTGGTTTTGGTCCAGACGTCAACAACCTTGTTGTATTTTTCCGTGCGGGTAATGATGCTGTCCGCAAACTGGCTTTCGATCTGCTCCACTTCGGCGTGAGCCTTGGCCAGCAGAGTCTTCTTGGCCTCGGGGATCTGCAGGTCCTTTACCGCGATGGTCACGCCCGCGCGGGTCGCGTACTCGTAACCCACGTCCTTGAGGCGGTCGCAAAGGATAACCGTGGCCTTGGTTCCGGCCAAACGGTAGGCCCCTGAAACCAGTGCGGCAATATTTTTCTTGTTCAAGACGCAGTTGACCATGTCGAACGGCAGCTTGGCGGGCAGAATCTCGCCCACGATCACGCGGCCAGCGGTGGTTTCCACCAGCTCGCCATGCATGCGCACCTTGATGCGTGCGTGCAGCGCGGTGACCCCGGCGTCCACAGCGGCGATGACTTCGCTCGTATCCGAGAAGATCATGCCCTCGCCCGGCTCGAAGGAGCGCGGTACGGTCAGATAATACAGACCGAGCACGATATCCTGCGAGGGGTTGATGATGGGCGTGCCGTTGGACGGGCTGAGAATGTTGTTGGAGCTCATCATCAACACGCGGCATTCAATCTGCGCTTCCACGGAAAGCGGCACGTGAACGGCCATCTGGTCACCGTCGAAGTCCGCGTTGTATGCGGAACAGACCAACGGGTGCAGCTGGATGGCCTTGCCCTCGACAAGCTGCGGCTCGAAAGCCTGAATGCCGAGGCGGTGCAGGGTCGGTGCGCGGTTGAGCATGATGGGATACTCGCGAATCACGTCCTCGAGAATTTCCCAGACCACCAGGTCTTCACGTTCGACCATCTTCTTGGCCGACTTGATGGTGGTGGCGATTTCACGCCGCTCCAGCTCCGCATAGATGAACGGCTTGAAAAGCTCCAGCGCCATCTTCTTGGGCAGGCCGCACTGGTGCAGCTTGAGCTTGGGACCGACAACGATGACGGAACGGCCGGAGTAGTCCACGCGCTTGCCGAGCAGGTTCTGACGGAAACGGCCCTGCTTGCCCTTGATCATGTCGGACAGGGACTTGAGCGGACGACCGTTGGTGCCGGTGATGGCGCGGCCGCGGCGGCCGTTGTCGAACAGCGCGTCCACGGATTCCTGCAACATGCGCTTTTCGTTGCGGATGATGATCTCGGGAGCGCCGAGTTCCAGCAAACGCTTGAGACGGTTGTTGCGGTTGATCACGCGGCGGTACAGGTCGTTGAGGTCCGATGTGGCGAAACGGCCACCATCCAGGGGAACCAGCGGGCGCAGCTCGGGCGGAATGACCGGAATCACTTCCATGATCATCCACTCGGGCTTGTTGCCGGATTCCAGGAATGCCTCCACAACCTTGAGGCGCTTGGTCAGTTTTTTCTTCTTGGTCTGGGAGCGCGTGCTCTGGGATTCCTCGCGCAATTCAACGCGCAGGCTTTCCAGTTCGATGGCTTCCAGCAGCTTGCGGACGGTTTCCGCCCCCATGCCCACTTCAAGGGCATCTTCACCGAAGTGTTCGATCACCTGGAAGTACTGGTCTTCCGAAATGATCTGATGCTTCTTCAGCGGGGTTTCGCCGGGCTCAAGAACGATGAACGAGTCAAAGTACAGAACCTTTTCCAGATCGGCCATGGTGATATCCAGCAGGGTACCGATCTTGGAGGGCAGTGTTTTCAGAAACCAGATATGGGCAACGGGCGCGGCCAGTTCGATATGGCCCATGCGCTCGCGGCGAACCTTGGAGGCGATAACCTCGACGCCGCACTTTTCGCAGACGATGCCGCGATGCTTCATGCGCTTGTACTTGCCGCAGTTGCATTCGTAGTCCTTGACCGGACCAAAAATCTTGGCGCAGAAAAGACCGTCACGCTCAGGCTTGAACGTACGGTAGTTGATGGTTTCCGGCTTTTTGACCTCGCCGAAAGACCACTCCCTGATTTTTTCCGGGGAGGCGATGGAGATTTGCATCGCCTTGAGGCCCTTGCCTGCCAGAGCGGCATTGGGGGCTCCGCGCAGAGTGAACAGATCGTCCAACGTCATCTGTAGTCCCTCTTGCTAGATGTTATTGCATGCCCGGCCGAACAATTGCCCGGCCGGGCCTTGTCTACTCGTTTTCCGTCCGCTAGGCGGCCGGACGTTTCCTGAACGGTCCGTCGTCGGAACGCCCGGGCTTTTCTTCCTGAATGAGGTTCACGTCCAGACCAAGGGACATGAGTTCCTTGATCAACACGTTGAAGGATTCCGGCAGCCCGGCTTCCAGGAAGTTGTCGCCCTTGACGATCTTCTCGTACATCTTCACGCGGCCCTGCACATCGTCGGACTTGACGGTGAGGAACTCCTGAAGGAGATAGGCCGCGCCGTACGCTTCAAGTGCCCAGACTTCCATTTCACCGAGTCGCTGTCCGCCGAACTGAGCCTTACCACCCAGAGGCTGCTGCGTAACCAGCGAGTAAGGACCGGTGGAACGGGCGTGGATCTTCTCGTCGACCAGGTGGTGCAGCTTGAGGATATACATGACACCCACCGTGACCCTGTTATGGAAGGGTTCACCGGTGCGTCCGTCATACAGGATGACCTTGCCGTCCGAGGGCTGCTTGGCCCTTTCCAGCAGGTTCCATATTTCCTCTTCGCGCGCGCCGTCAAAGACCGGAGTCTTGGTGACGATGCCTTCATGGCGCTCGCGAACCGCAGCCACGAATTCCTCGTCGTTCATTTCATCGACGAGCTGGCTGATGGTCTCGGAATTCAGGATGTCCTTGACCTCTTCGCGCACTTCCTTAAGAGCCACGCCTTCGTCCACCATCTCATTGAGCTGGCGGCCGATCATCTTGGCGGCCCAACCCAGGTGGGTTTCCATAATCTGCCCGATGTTCATACGGGAGGGAACACCCAGCGGGTTGAGAACGATGTCCACGGGCATGCCGTCGGCAAAGAAAGGCATGTCCTCTTCCGGCAGAATGCAGGAGACAACACCCTTGTTACCATGGCGGCCCGCCATCTTGTCACCCACGGCCAGCTTGCGCTTGACCGCGACATATACCTTGACCATCTTGATGACGCCCGGGGGCAGATCGTCCCCTTCGGTGACCTTTTCGCGCTTCTGGTCGTAGACGGTCTTGATGAACTTGACCTGATTTTCGTATTCGGCAAGCACTTCGCGCACGGCTTCATTGCCGCCCTTGTCAAAGACACCGGCCAGTTTCTTAACCGGAACCGCGGAAAGCATTTCCTCGGTGACGACGTCACCGGCCCTGCCCACAACGGCCTTTTTCGCGCCCACGAGATCCTTGGCCAGCTTGGTTCCGGACACGACCTCGGCAATGCGCTTGCGGGTGTTGTCTCCCAGGGCAGCGATGTGCTTGGTTTCCTTCATATCGAACTTGGCCAGCTCGAAATCCTCGATGTTGCGAGTGCGGTCGTCCTTGTCGCCGGAACGACGGTTGAAAACCTTGACATCCACAACGGTACCCTCGATTCCCGGCGGAACCTTGAGCGAGGTATTCTTCACGTCCCGGGCCTTGTCGCCAAAGATGGCGCGCAAGAGCTTTTCTTCCGGGGTGAGCTGGGTTTCGCCCTTGGGCGTGATCTTGCCGACCATGATGTCGTCCGGCTTGACCTTGGCCCCGAGGCGGATAATGCCGCATTCGTCGAGATTGCGCAGCATTTCCTCGGAAACGTTGGAAATGTCGCGAGTGATTTCTTCGGGTCCCAGCTTGGTATCGCGGGCGACCAGTTCGAATTCCTCGACGTGGATGGAGGTGTAGACATCCTCCTTGACCATGCGTTCGGAAATGAGGATGGAGTCCTCGTAGTTGTATCCGCACCACGGCATGAAAGCGACCGTGAGGTTTTTGCCCAGAGCGAGCTCTCCGTTGTAGATGCTCGGTCCGTCGGCAAGAACGTCGCCCTTCTTGATCTTCTGGCCGACCTGAACGCGGGAGCGCTGGCCGAAACAGGAGTTCTGGTTGGACTTGTGCCACTTCTGCAGCTGGTAGTGCTTGGAGTCGCCCATTTTCGGGGCAACGGGACTGTCATAGTTGACGATGACCCGCTCGGCGTCCACGTAATGGACCATGCCGTCTTCCTCGGCAAGGATGCAGGCACCCGAGTCGCGGGCAACCGAGGCTTCCATGCCTGTTCCCACCAGGGGCATGGATGCCCGCAGCAGGGGAACGGCCTGACGCTGCATGTTGGAGCCCATGAGTGCGCGGTTTGCGTCATCATGCTCCAGGAAAGGAATCAGGGCAGCGGAGATGGAGACGGTCTGGCTCGGACTGATGTCCATGAGCGTGACCTCTTCCTGGGGAGCCATGAGCGGATCGCCGTGCTGGCGGGACTGGACGCGCTGGTTAACGAACGCGCCCTTGTCGTCCAGAATGGCGTTGGCCTGCGCAACGACCTCGCCTGCCTCACGGGTAGCGTCCATATACAGGACTTCATCACTGACCATACCCTTTTTAGCAAGGCGGTACGGCGTTTCGATGAAGCCGAAGTCGTTGACCTTGGCATAACAGGTCAGGGACACGATCAGACCGATGTTCGGGCCTTCCGGAGTTTCAATGGGGCAGATGCGTCCATAGTGCGAAGTATGTACGTCGCGGACTTCAAAGCCTGCCCGTTCGCGGGTCAGGCCGCCGGGTCCGAGTGCGGACAGGCGGCGCTTGTGGGTCACCTCGGAGAGCGGGTTGGTCTGGTCCATGAACTGGGAGAGCTGGGAAGTGCCGAAGAACTCCTTGAGCACGGCTGCAACCGGCTTGGGGTTGATCAGGTCGTGCGGCATCAGGGTAGCCACTTCCTGCAGGCTCATGCGCTCCTTGATGGCGCGCTCCATGCGGACAAGACCGATGCGGTACTGGTTTTCCACCAGTTCGCCCACCGGACGAACACGGCGGTTGCCCAAATGGTCGATATCGTCGGCCGGGCCATGGGAATCCTTGAGGAACATCAGTTCCCTGATGGCACAAAGAATGTCTTCGTTGGTCAGGGTCCGGGTATTCTGGTCCACGTCCAGCTTGAGACGCGAATTCAGCTTGTAACGGCCCACCAGCGAAAGGTCATAATAATCGGAACTGCGGAACAGGTTCTCGAAGAAGCTGGACGCAATTTCCGGAGTAGGCGGAGAGCTGGGGCGCAGGCGGCGGTAAATCTCGATCTGGGCCTGTTCCATGCTTGTGGTCTTGTCCAGCACGAGCGTGTCGCGCAGGGAAGACGAGACATCGGAACCAAGCGTGTGCAGCACGGACAGCTTCTTGATCTTGTTCTCGCGAATCTTGTCCATGACATCCACGGTGATTTCACCCGTGGATTCGACGACGACCTCGCCATTGGAATCAGCAACGTCCACGGCAGCGAACTGTCCCAACAGGCAATCCGGATCGACTTCGATCTGCTCCACCTTGTTGCGCAGAAGTTTTTTCCAGGTACCCTTGGTGATGGGAGCGCCCTTCTTGCAGAGAACCTTGCCGTCCGGCAATGCGATCTCGGCAAAGGCGGGTTCCTTGCGGAACTGGTCTTCCTTGACGCTGCGGAACACACGAGCACCCTTGAAGGTGTAATCCTCGGTGTCGTAGTAGTAGTCGAGAATATCCTGACGCGTCAGGCCCATGGCCTGAAGCAGGATGGTGGCGGGCATCTTGCGTCGCCGGTCGATGCGGACGTACAGGATGTCCTTGTGGTCAAAATCGAAGTCCAGCCAGGATCCGCGCATGGGAATGATGCGCGAGGAATACAGGACCTTGCGGCTGGAATGCGTCTTGCCCGAATCATGTTCGAAAATGATGCCGGGGGAACGCTGCAGCTGGTTGACGATAACACGCTCTGTGCCGTTGATGATGAAGGTGCCCTTCTCGGTCATCAGCGGCAGCGTGCCGAAGTAAATGTCCTGTTCCTTGATGTCGCGGATAGTGCGGTTGTCGGTCTCCTCGTCCACGTCAAAAACCACCAGACGCACCTTGATGCGAATGGGAGTCTCATACGTCAGGCCCTTGGAGATGCACTCTTCCTGGTCGTACTTGGGTTCGCCGATCTCGTAGCTGACAAACTCAAGGCTCGCTGTCTTGTTGAAGTCCTCGATGGGGAAGACGGAACGGAAAACGCCCTCCAGGCCATAATCTCCACGGCTCGCAGGCGGAATCTCGTCTTGCAAAAACTTGACGTAGGAATCCACCTGGAGTTCGAGAAGATGCGGAATGGGCAACTGGTTGACGATTTTACCAAATTCTTTTCTGAGCTGACCCATTGTACCCTCTGCGAGTAGTTATGGTGTTGGGACGGGACGCCGGAAATGCCAAGTCAGAACCCGATGCACCAGGCCCGACGCCGATCTTTTGATATGAAAATTACTGATATACGCCGCGCTTAACACACATGCGCACGGATTCGTGAACACAGTCCCTGTAAAAACAGGAGATTGAGATTACACAAGTCCGCCTCAGAACGATATTATATATTCAGACAGCGCAAAGAGCGCACGCCCTCGAACAAAGGGCTTGCGCTCTTTGCGATCTAACGCAAATAAGCGTAATTACTTAACTTCAACTTCAGCGCCGGCTTCTTCCAGCTGCTTCTTGGCTTCGTCGGCTTCTTCTTTGGAAACGGCTTCCTTGATGGCCTTGGGAGCTTCGTCCACGAGAGCCTTGGCTTCCTTGAGGCCGAGACCGGTCAGGCCGCGAACAGCCTTGATGACGGCGATCTTGTTGCCACCGGCGCCAGCCAGGATGACGTCAAATTCGGTCTTTTCTTCAGCAGCACCGGCAGCATCGCCACCAGCCACCGGAGCGGCCATGACGGCGGCAGCGGGAGCAGCGGCTTCAACGCCGAACTTGTCTTCCAGTTCCTTGATGAACTCGGAGAGTTCCAGAACGGTCATATTGCCGATAAACTCGACTACCTGATCTTTGGTGATGTCAGCCATTGTAATGTCCTCCTAGGGAATTCAAACGCTTTGAAAGGTTGGTTACGCGGCTTCGCCCTGTTCTTTCTGGTCCTTGATGGCGACCAGAGCGTACAGGAACTTGCGCTCGATGTTTGCGAACAGAGACACGAAGTTGCGAGGCACGGCCTGCATGGTTCCGAGGACGGAACTCAGCAGTTCGGGCTTCGTAGGCATCTTCGAGAGCTCCTTGATGCCGTCGGCGTCAAGATACTTGCCTTCAAGGCAACCGAACTTCAGCTCAAACTTCTTGCTGGTCTTTGCAAAGTCGGTCAGCACCTTTGCCAGGGCTACGGGATCTTCGTAACCCAGCGCAAATGCGCAGTTATCCTTGAGATGTTCGCTCAGTTCACCGTGATCGGTGTCCTTGAGAGCCAACCGGGCCAAAGTATTCTTGACGACCTGGAAGTCAACCCCGGCTTCATAGCACTTGGCGCGGAGATCAGTCATCTCCTCGACAGTCATGCCCTTGAAGTCGGTGACGACGGCAATGTTCGCCCGTGCAGCCTTCTCATGAAACTGCTCGATGATCTGGGCTTTCTCTTGCCTGTTCATCTAAACTCCTCGTCGTTCGGCCCGGAAAGCAGGTCAAAGCGTAGTCTATGCAGGGCATTTAAGGGACACGGTCCCACCTGCGGTCTCTGACTCAACTTCCCGTGCGTATTTGAATCCCGCCGGGAGAACCCGGCGGGAGTCTTGCCTTATTTGTCCAGGAATTTCCTGACAGTCAGCGGATCGATCTTGATGCCGGGGCCCATGGTCGTGGCAACGGCCACGTTCTTCATGTAGGCGCCCTTGGCGGACGAAGGCTTGAGCCTCATGATCGCATCCAGCAGCGCAAACATATTCTCCAGCAGCTTTTCGGCTCCGAAGGAGACCTTGCCGATGGGAGCATGCAGCACGCCGGCCTTGTCGACCTTGAATTCAACCTTACCGGCCTTCATTTCCGAAACGGCGGAGCCGATGTCGAAAGTAACGGTACCGGTCTTGGCGTTGGGCATCATGCCGCGGGGTCCGAGCAGACGGCCGATCTTACCGACCTGTGCCATCATGTCCGGAGTGGCGACAGCCTTGTCGAAATCGAGCCAGCCGCCCTGAATCTTCTCGACCAGGTCCTCGGCACCGACGATGTCGGCTCCGGCTTCCTTGGCCTCGGCTTCCTTGTCACCTTTACAGAATGCGGCCACACGGACGTCCTTGCCAAGCCCATTGGGCAGGCTGACGGCTCCACGGACCATCTGGTCGGAATATTTGGGGTCAACACCAAGGTTGATGGCCACGTCAACGGTTTCGTCGAACTTGGCGTAGGCTTTTTCAACAGCCATCTTCACGCCGTCTTCGACAGAAACCCGCTGAGCCATGTCCACGCCTTCAACGGCGTTGCGGTATTTCTTTCCATGTTTGGGCATGGCGGTCCTCGCTATTTAACTTCGATGCCCATGCTCCGGGCGGTGCCCATGATGGAGCGCATAGCGGCTTCGATATCGTTGCAGTTCAGGTCGGGCATCTTGGTTTCGGCGATTTCGCGCACCTGGTCCTTGGAGACCCTGCCCACCTTGTTCTTGTTGGGCTCACCGGATCCCTTGGACAGCTTGGCTGCCTTGATCAAGAGAGTAGATGCCGGCGGCGTCTTGGTGATGAAGGAGAAGCTGCGGTCCTGGTACACCGTGATGATGACCGGGATAAGCATACCCTTCTGGTCCTGCGTCTTGGCGTTGAATGCCTTGCAGAACTCCATGATATTCACGCCATGCTGCCCCAGAGCCGGACCGACCGGCGGAGAGGGATTGGCGGAACCTGCAGGAATCTGCAGCTTGATTTTACCCATTTCTTTCTTGGCCATTGTACTTCCTCGATGAGAAAATTCGCGTTAGCGCGCGGAGAGGGCCTACCCCTTGTCCACCTGGACAAAGTCCAGTTCGACAGGAGTTTGACGCCCGAATATGGACACGGAGACGCGGAGCTTTCCCTTGTCGTAATTGACTTCCTCGACAATGCCGTTGAAGCCTCCGAAGGGGCCGTCAATGACACGGACCTCGTCCCCACGCTCGAAGTTGTACTTCGGTCGCGGCTTCTCCTGACGAGATTCCATCATGTTGAGGATGTTCTGCGCTTCGCTGTCCCGCATCGGCGTGGGCCTGTTCTTGCCGCCCACAAACCCCGTGACGCGGGGAATGGACTGAATCAAATGCCAGGAATCATCCGTCAGGATCATCTTGATCATGACGTAGCCGGGATAAAACTTGCGGGTGGAGGTCCTGCGCTCGCCTTTGACGAGCTCGACGACCTTCTCGGTAGGCATGACGACCTCTTCAATGAGGCCTCCGTCCTGACCGGTCCGCATCATCTCCCGGATTGTCTGCTCAACACGCTGCTCGAAACCGGAATAGGTATGTACTATATACCACCGGGCCGAGGGCGCGCGAGATTCGCTCATGGCATCTGTTGTTGTCACTTCAGTCGTGCCTCAATGGGACTTAGGACAGGATGAAGGCCACGAGCTTGCTCAGCCCGAGGTCCACAACGCCCAGGTAAAGGGCTATGACCAAGGTAACCACGACTACCGCCACACACGTGGTGACGGTTTCCTTTCGGGAAGGCCAGACCACTTTCTTGATCTCGACCTTGGATTCCTCGAAAAAGGTCTTGAGCTCATGGATCTTGCCCATGACGCCCCCCTGGGCAACAGGTTGCTGAGGAGCGACTTTCTTGGCTTTCTTTCTGGCCATAACTCTTGATATCCCAATAAATTTAAAAGTGGCAGGGGTGGAGGGATTCGAACCCCCAACCTCCGGTTTTGGAGACCGGCACTCTAGCCGTTAGAGTTACACCCCTGCTCTATCGAAGACTACTTGGCTTCCTTGTGGACGGTGTGTTTCTTGTCCCAGGGACAATACTTTTTCACCTCGAGTCGACCAGTAGTATTCTTCTTATTCTTCTGCGTGGCGTAGTTCTTACGCTTGCACTCGGTGCACTGCAGCTGAATGTTGACGCGCATGATTACTCCAGAATTTCGGTGACGACACCGGCACCAACGGTGCGGCCGCCTTCACGGATTGCGAAGCGCAGGCCAACTTCCATGGCGATGGGGGCGATCATCTGGACCTCGAAGGTCGCGTTGTCGCCGGGCATGACCATTTCAACGCCCTCTTCCAGGGTCACGACGCCGGTGATGTCGGTCGTGCGGAAGTAGAACTGCGGACGGTAGCCGGAGAAGAACGGAGTGTGGCGACCGCCTTCATCCTTGGACAGGACGTAGACTTCGGCCTTGAACTTGGTGTGCGGGGTGATGGAACCCGGCTTGGCAGCAACCTGACCACGCTCGACTTCGTCGCGCTTGATGCCGCGAAGCAGCAGACCCACGTTGTCGCCAGCCTGACCCTGATCAAGGATCTTGCGGAACATTTCAACGCCGGTGCAGGTGGTCTTCTGGGTGTCGCGGATACCGATGATTTCGATTTCCTCGCCCACGTTGATGACACCACGCTCGACACGACCGGTAACAACGGTACCGCGGCCGGAGATGGAGAAAACGTCTTCCACGGGCATCAGGAACGGCTTGTCGATGTCGCGTTCCGGCTCGGGGATGTAGGAGTCGCAGGCTTCCAGCAGCTCGAAGATGGGCTTGGCAGCTTCATCATCGGCGGAATCGCATTCCAGAGCCTTCAGCGCGGAACCCAGAATGACCGGGCAGTCGTCGCCGGGGAAGTCGTACTTGGAGAGCAGTTCGCGAACTTCGAGTTCGACCAGCTCAAGCAGTTCTTCGTCGTCGACCATGTCGCACTTGTTCAGGAACACGACAACGGCCGGGACACCGACCTGACGGCCGAGCAGGATGTGCTCACGAGTCTGGGGCATGGGACCGTCAGTGGCGGCCACAACCAGAATCGCGCCGTCCATCTGTGCGGCACCGGTGATCATGTTCTTAATGTAGTCGGCGTGACCGGGGCAGTCCACGTGAGCGTAGTGGCGATTGGCGGTCTCGTACTCGACGTGCGCGGTAGCGATGGTGATGCCGCGCTCCTTCTCTTCGGGAGCCTTGTCGATTTCGTCGAATGCGACGAATTCGCCGCCGCCGGCCATGGCCGCCAGCTTGGTGATGGCAGCAGTCAGCGTGGTTTTACCGTGGTCAATGTGGCCGATGGTACCAATGTTGACATGCGGCTTGCTCCGCTCGAATTTTGCCTTACCCATTGCAATTCCCCCTAGAATTTTGGTTATGAATATTTTGTGGTTTTCATCAATGTGGAGCCCACGAGCAGAATTGAACTGCTGACCTCATCCTTACCAAGGATGCGCTCTACCTACTGAGCTACGTGGGCTTCTTACTATACAAATATACAGCTTTGCTCAAGGTGTCAGGAAATTGCGGACACGGGATGCGGAAAAATGGAGCGGGAAACGAGACTCGAACTCGCAACCCTCAGCTTGGAAGGCTGATGCTCTAGCCAATTGAGCTATTCCCGCTCATACCCCGTAGTCAGCAGCGGAATCCTGAATTCCACCTCCTACAGCGCGGCATAAATATATGGTGGTGGGGGGAGGATTTGAACCTCCGAAGGCATACGCCGACAGATTTACAGTCTGTTCCCTTTGGCCACTCGGGAACCCCACCAATATTTCACAGAGTCATGGAGCTGGCGATGGGACTTGAACCCGCAACCTGCTGATTACAAATCAGCTGCTCTACCAATTGAGCTACGCCAGCTCGGGGATGAACCCTATACTTGGCATCGCTGCGGATTGCAAGGAATTTCGGAGCAAAAAAACAAATTTATCTCTCTGCCCCGGCTCCTTTCGCCAGAGAACGGCGGGTTCTACTCGGAAAAAGGACGCGATGTCAACCCCCGATTTCTTTTTTTCATTCATTTTTTCGTATCACATCCGTTTTCACATTGCTGCGCGCCCAGCTCCTCCCCTGCGGCACGCCACCCTGAGCAACGCATTTGTTTTGACTGTCTACGAAACAACGCTTAAAAGCTTCCGTCATGACCACATTCACCATTGATCAGGACAAGCCATGGCTTGCGCCGCTCGCCGGTTATTCCGACCTGCCCTTCCGCCTTTTGTGCCTGGAGCGCGGGGCCGGTGTTGCCTGTTCGGAAATGGTCAGCATCAAGGGGCTGGCCTACAAGAACAGCGGCACCAAACGGCTGCTGGCCACCTGCGAACAGGACACGCCCATGGTGCTGCAAATATTCGGTGCGGACCCGGATCTTTTCCCCGGCGTCATGGACAAACTCGTGGACATGGGTTTTCGCAATTTCGACCTCAACGCCGGATGCTCTGTGCGCAAAGTCAACAAGTCCGGCTCGGGCGTGGCACTCATGCGCACACCGGACCTGCTCGTCCGGCTTGCGGGCATCATGGTTGAACGGGCAGCCCGCCATCCGCAGGGAGGCCGCGTGGGCGTCAAGTTCCGCCTCGGTGCGGACCACGGCGACGATACATATATAGAATTGGGGGAACGACTCCAAAATGAAGGCGTGGACTGGGTCACCCTGCATCCCCGGTACGGCAGGCAGCTGTTCCGCGGCGAAGCCGACTGGGGCAAGCTGGCGCTACTCAAACAGCACCTGGGCATCCCGGTGATCGCATCCGGCGACCTGTTCACGGCTGAGGACGGAATACGCTGCCTCGAGCAAACCGGAGCCGACGCAGTCATGTTTGCGCGGGGAGCCATGTTCGATCCCACGGTTTTTGAACGATTCATCGCCCTGCGCCAGGGCACCCCTCTGCCGCCCATGGACGGGCACCTGCTTGCCGCCGTAGTGCGCAGGCACATCGAACTCACGCGAATCCACGAGGGCACCGAACGCTCGTTTCGCAAGATCCGCTCCATCATCCCGCGCTATGCCAAGGGACTCGCGGGAATCCGCGCCCTGCGCGGCAGCCTGTTGCAATGCGAAAACTGGGACGAACTGTTCGCGGCTGCCGACAGAATCGAACACATGAAAAACGCGGCAGATAATTCCCTCCCGGTTGACGACGATATCCTATAATGTTTATCAATATATTCAAAAGACAATCCGTCTACAGCGGAAACGACCGGAGCAACCATGAGCGCCCAAAACGACATTCTTCTTGAAGCGGGAACCAACGAACTCGAAATTGTGGAGTTCTACCTGGAAGAAGATCCCCGCAACGAAAAACCCAACGGCCATCGCGCATATTACGGTGTCAACGTAGCCAAAGTGCTTGAAATCATACGCATGCCGGAAGTCACGGAAATGCCGGAAGTCACGCATCCTGCCGTGCTCGGCGCATTCGACCTCCGGTCCCGCATCATCCCGTTGCTGGACCTTGCGGCATGGCTCAAGAAAAAACGCGTTGAAAACGAACCGCCCAAGGTCATCGTCACGGAATTCAACAACGTGACCTCCGCATTCATGGTTTCCGGGGTCACACGAATCCACCGCATCAGCTGGGAAGACGTGGAAGCACCCAACAAATATGTTTCCGCGCTCTCCAGCGAGTCCATCACCGGCGTGGTCAAGTTCAGAGACAGAATGGTCTTCATCCTCGACCTTGAACGCATTGTTGCGGAGCTCAACCCCAAACTGCGCCTCAAGCTTGACGAAAACGTTGCGTTCGACGTCAAGAGCAACTACCGGGCATTGATCGCCGACGACTCCCCGCTGATCCGCGAAATGATCCGTGACCTGTTGCAACAGGCTGGATTCCATGTGGAAAAAACAAACAATGGCCGCGAATGCTGGGACAGGCTTCAGGAAATCAAGCAATCGGCAATGGATTCGGGCCGCCCGGTTACCGATTTCGTACAGGTGGTCATCTCGGACATCGAGATGCCCATGATGGACGGCCACAACCTGACCAAACGCATCAAGGAAGACCTTGCCCTGCGCGACCTACCGGTCATCCTGTTCTCGTCCATCATCACGGACAAGCTCAGGCACAAGGGTGAATCCGTGGGTGCGGACGACCAGTGTTCCAAGCCGGAAATCACCCAACTCGCCCTGCGCGCAGCCAATCTCATCGAAGGACGCGAAACCGAGGCCCAAGACGAAGGCTGACGACGCCCTTTCCCGACAAAAAAAGCCCCGGCCAACATCCATGGTCGGGGCTTTCTTTGTTTGAACCAATGCTATTGGTGGAGCAGATTCTGATCCACAGTCAGAAAATCAACAATCACACGGGCCAGTGTTGCCGGATTCTGGTACATGAGCCAATGCCCACCTCCCCGGAAACGCACCAGCCATGCACCCGGGATCAGTTCCGCTGTCCGAATGCTCTGCGCCGGAGGCGTCAGGGGATCATTCTCTCCCACCAGCACCAGCGTGTCCTTGGAAATGGATCGTACCCGCTCCGAGGTCCCTTGCCACCGGGCAATGGCTGAATACTGTGCGGCCACGGTCGCAGGGCTCGCAGGTATGGCAGGTGCCGGAAGTCGTTTGAACACGTCCGGATGCTCACCCACCCATGGCGCGGGAAACAGGTATTTCATAAATTCTTCGGGACTCAACCTTCCAAGACGTTCCACGGCCGCGACAACAGGTGCAGGATCAACGGCAGTGCCATACAGGATCAGCTTGCCCACGTTGCGTGGCGATTCAAGGGCCATTTCCTGCGCTATCAGGCTGCCCATGGACCAGCCCAGCACATGCGCCCGTTCCAGTCCCAGCGCATGCATCACCCCCAGGGCATCCCGAGCCATGGTCTTCATGCTCAATTCCTGCATGCTGTCCGCACCGCCGGTACCGGAATAGCCCATGCCCCGGTTGTCGAACATGATCACGCGAAAATGCTCCGCCAGCCCGCTCACCAGCACGGGGTCCCACACATCCATGCATCCCGCATACCCCATGACCAGCAACAAAGGCTCCCCCTGCCCCACGACACGGTACCCCATGTCCGCACCGTTGACCGTTACGGTTTGCACCGGGACGTCGACGAAACGGTCCTCATGCAGCGCTGCAGGCGAGTGGTGACAGCCGAACAGAGAAAATACCAACAAGGCAGTGGCAACAATTCGAATTCCGAGCATGATCATCCTCCCGAAAAAAACAGGCCACCCCCGAAGGAGTGGCCGTATTCTCTGAATATTCACATGGACGTCTCAACAGATTCTGGGCAACTGCTCGCCTTCGAGCATGTTCAGCAGCCGCTTGCCGCCGAGTTGGGTGACCATGACCACCTTGCCGGGGTTGGTGTCAGTCACCGTACCCACACGGCAGGCATCCCGGCCCAGTTCATCGGCACGCATGATTTCCAGTGCCTTTTCCGCATGCTCTTCGGGCAGAATACACAGAAACTTGCCTTCGTTGGCCAGATACAGGGGATCGAGACCAAGGAACGAGCAACCGCCGCTGACCTCGGGCCGCACAGGAATATCGGTTTCGTTCAGTTCACAGCAGACGTTGGAAGACCCCGCGATTTCGTTCATGGTGGTAGCCAGCCCGCCCCGGGTGGGATCGCGCAGTACATGCACCTCGGGAAGTTCCTGAACCAGCTTGACCAGCAAATGGTTCAGGCCCGCGGAATCCGACTGCACCGCTGCCTCGAACTCCAGCCCCTCGCGCGTGCCCAGAATGGCCAGACCGTGGTCGCCCATGGTCCCGCTGAGCAGGATGGCATCGCCGGGCCGGGCGCGGTCACCGGCCGGAGCCGGGTCCACGATGATGTCGCCCACGCCCGTGGTGTTGATGAAAATCTTGTCCACCGCGCCCTTGGGAACCACCTTGGTGTCTCCGGAAACAACGCTCACACCGGCCTTTTTCGCGGCCTTGCCCATGGAGGTGACGATCCGTTCCAGATCGTCCATGGCAAAGCCTTCCTCAATGATGTAGCCGCAGGTCATGTAGCGGGGAATGGCTCCCATCATGGCCACGTCGTTGATGGTGCCGTGCACGGCCAGCGAACCGATGTCGCCTCCCGGGAAAAAGATGGGGTCCACGGTAAAGGAATCCGTGCTCATGGCAATGCGCCCGCTGACCTGCAGCTCGGCGGCATCGTTGAGCCGGTTGAGTTCGTCATTGCCCAGCTGGCCCAGAAACAGCTCGGAAACCAGCCGCTGCGAAGCCCTGCCGCCACTGCCGTAATCGAGAAGAACCTTTTCGCTCATGAATCAGTCAACCTTGTATTTGTAGTATGCCGCACAGCTGCCCTCCGTGGAGACCATGCACGGTCCCACGGGTTTGGCCGGTGTGCAGACTTTCTTGAACAGCGGACACTGGTCCGGAGTGATCACGCCCTTGAGGACATCGCCGCACCGGCACCCCGGCAGGGGCGGCACTTCCGTGATCTCGATGCCGTACTTGACTATGGCGTCCATGTCCGTCCACTCGTCGCGAATCTTCAGGCCGCTGCCCGGGATCAGCCCGATGCCGCGCCACAGGGCATCGCACGGCTCGAACACGGAGTACAGAACCTCGCGGGCCTTGGCATTGCCCGTGTCGGCCACGGCACGCCTGTAGTTGTTGGTCACCTTTGCGGTGCCCTCGTTGCGCCAGCGGACCATGTCCACCAGCGACTTGAGAATATCCGCAGGTTCAAACCCGGTGATCACCGCGCTGCGGTCATAATCCGTGGCAATGAACTCGTAGGGTTCCATGCCGATGACCGTGGACACGTGCCCGGGCAGGATGAAACCGTCGATGCGCGTGGAGGCATCGTCCAGCAATGCGCCCAGCGCCGTGGGCACGGTCTTGTGAAACGGCAGGACCATGAAATTCTTCAGCCCCTGCTTGCGGGCCATGACCATGGTGGCCGCGATGGTCGGAGCCGTGGTCTCAAAGCCCACTCCAAGGAAAACCACGGTCTTGTCCGGATTTTCCGCGGCCAGTTTCAGGGCATCGAACGGCGAATAGATGACGCTCACGCTGGCGCCATCTGCCTGCGCGGCCTTCAGGTTGCGGCCGCCATGGCCGGGAACGCGCATGAGATCACCGAAGGTGGCGATGATCACGTCGTCGTGCTCGGCCAGATCCAGAAACGCGTTCACCTCGGATTCGTGCGTCACGCACACGGGACAGCCCGGTCCGCTCAGATGCACAACCTTGTCCGGCAACAGGGAACGAAGTCCGCTCTGGAAAATGGCCACGGTATGCGTGCCGCACACCTCCATGAACCGAAGTTCATCGTCCAGTTCCCTGTCCAGGGTTTCCAGCAACCCCTTGCAGAGCTCCGGGTCCCGAAACTCCTTGATGAGATCAATATTCAAAACGCAAGCCCCCCACAGCTTTGGTTCAAAAAAATGTTCAGGCGTTCAGTCATATACCGAACACGGCATCAGTGCAATTGCGAAAGGACAATAAAAAAGGGCGGAAGCACAAGCTTCCGCCCTTCGGCAATCATATGGATGCGAACTAGACGCAACCGGTGGGCTTGGGCAGGCCAGCCATTTTGCAGGCTCCCTTGCCGGGTCCGGACGGGAACAGTTCGTAGATCTGCTTCAGCTTGAAGCCGGTGACCTTCGAAAGAATGCGCACCATCGGGGCAATGCCGTTCTTCTTGTAGTAGTCCTGCAGGAAGTCGATGACCTTCTGGTGATCGTCGGTCATTTCCTTGATGCCTTCAGTGTCCTTGATGTAATCGACCCATTCGGGGGTCCAGTCCTCAAAGCGCTGCAGGAAGCCGTCTTCATCTACCTCGAACGATTTGCCCTGAAATTCAACAACAGCCATTGGATTCCTCCTCAATGTTGATTGAACAGTCCGGCGATTCCCGCCGGTTGTTATCATATTGTCCTAGTACGAACTATGCTCCAACCCTTTAGTTTGCGTCACGAAAAATAGCAAGAACAAATTTGAAATCCCCTTTCGCCACGATGAAATTTTGGTCTCCATGTCCGTGCTTTGCTTTATTTTTGCACCGCGAACTGGTAGATTATGAAACGGAAGCGCAGCAAACCGGCACGGCAGCACGCCGAACCGGAAAAAAAGGCGCCCGCCCCGAGCCAATGACTCATACGACAACCACAAACCATTGGACCTTGCCCGAGCCCCCGCCGTCCAGGACCGACATTCCGGTTCCGGATGAAGAACAATGCCTTGCGCTCTGGGACAGGTTTGAAATGCTCGACAATATCCGCAGGCACAGCACCTGCGTGGCGGATGTGGCCACCTTTCTGGCACAAAAGGCAAAGGATCAGGGGCATGACGTGGACGTGCAGCTTGTTCGTGCTTCGGCCCTGTTGCACGACATCGCCAAAACCTACGCCATCCTGCACGGCGGCAACCACAGCCAGCTCGGCGGGGCGTGGATGCAGGAAGTGACCGGAAACCCGGTACTTTCCTCGGGCGTAACCCACCACGTCTACTGGCCGTTCGCCATCGACCTCGAAAATCACTTTCCCCAACTCGCCGTGCTGTATGCGGACAAACGCGTCCGCCACGACACCGTGGTTTCCATTGCCGACCGCTTCGAGGATCTCATCGAACGCTACGGCAGCACCGAATACATACGCAGGCGCATACAAGCAACAATGGACCAGGCTCTGGAGGTTGAAACGGCCTTCACCCGGTTCATCAAGGTAGATCTCAATGAACATACTTTTGATTGCGGGCGGATGGAGTAGCGAACGGGAGGTCTCCCTCATGGGGGCCGCCAACATTCGCGCCGCGCTTGAAAATCTCGGCCACACGGTGCGCGACTTCGACCCGGCGCACGAATTGGACGATCTGACGCACCGCGCCCGCAAGGCGGACTTCGCCTTCATCAACATGCACGGCTCCCCGGGCGAGGACGGTCTTGTACAGGCCATGCTCGAAAGCGCGGACTGCCCGTATCAGGGCGCAGGTCCGGCGCCTTCCTTTCTGGCCCTGAACAAGGCCGCGGCCAAGCAGATATTCCGCGACAACGATATTCCCACGCCCGACTGGCACCTGCTGACCGCGCCACTTG